>DATFYV010000331.1:0-5592 GCA_035314845.1 Candidatus Acidiferrum sp. | reverse complement strand
TTCGATGGCGTCTGATCCGGCAGATATTTCAACATGGTCTCGCGGTCCATGATGATGTTGCCGCGTTCGCTGGAGTAATCGTAATAAACGTCCACAATCCGAAACGCCGCCCGCGCGCTTCCCAGCGACAGCTGCAAAGTGTCCCCGCTCTTTACGTGATGCTTGTACGTAAACGGTTCGCTGACCACCACGGTATTGGCCCCGTGAAGATCCGCCAGTACCTGCTCCGTAGGCCGCCCAGAAAAAAAATCGGACTTTTTGTAATTGCGCAAAATTTGCAAATCTGCCGAGGCCAGCGTCGCAGGCATCCCGTTGTAAGCAATTTCGTAGGCCCGCAAACGGTCCACAGCGGCCACTCCCGGCAATTTTGCAATCGCATCGGCAAGCTCCAGCGAAATCGTCGGATGCCGGTCCGCCGCAGGGTCTCCGGCTGGACGAATATACAAATCTGCTGGCAGTTGATCGCCCATCCACAAGAGCACCGTCTGCCGGAAGCTGCCCACCATAATTCCCACCGAAGTCATCATCGCAATCGCTGTAGACAGTGCCCCAACCAACACCGACGTCCGCCGCAACGAAGCCCGCAAGCTGCGCGACGCCAACAACCCCTCCACCCCGAAGGTGCGCTTCAATAGGGAAGACATCGCCATGCTAACGCCGTCCACAAACGCGGGAATCGCCAGCGCCGAAGCCGCTATCAACAACAACGCCGACAAATACCCAAACAGCGGCTTGCCGCTAATCGCCGGAGCACGCGAAGCCCCCGCAGCCGCAGTCGCCAACGCCACTGCAATCGCCAAATCGCGAAACTTGTGCACGCGCACGTCATATTCACGCCGCCCGCGCGCCATCGCTTCCACCGGAGAAACTTGTGAAGCTTCGCGCGCCGGAGCGTATGCCGAAGCCACCGCCACGCCAATGCCAATCGCCAGAGCCAGCGCCACGGAAGCCGCACTCAACTCAATCGGCCCCGGCCGACTACTGACATACAGCGCGTCCACGGTAATGGCCATCAGCTTCACGGCGCCGGACGCCATCACCCGCCCCAGTGGCAGCCCCAGCAGCGCGCCAATCATTCCAAGAGTTGCCGCCTCCCCGATGAACGCCGCCAGCACCGCATTTCGGCTCGCCCCCAGCGCACGCACAATCCCGATCTCCGCCCGCCGCCGCACCACCGAAACCGAAATCGTGTTGTAAATCAGAAACGCGCCCACCACCAGCGAGATGTAGCTTAGCAGCCGCAAATTCCAGCGAAACGCTGCCAGCATGCGCCGATTTTCATTCGTGCCCGTTCCCTGCGGCCGCACTTCGAGCCCCGCCGGCAGCGCCGCGCTAAAGCGTTGCTGCCAAGTCTCAATCGAAACATCATTAGGAACTTTGATCAGCACGCGGTCCACGCGCCCAAATCGCGTCAACGCCCGTTGCGCTCCCGCAATATCCATAACGATCGCCGACTCGTTCCCGCTCGCATCGGAATACACTCCACGCACGGTGTACGTTCTGATCTGATCGTTAATCAGCAGCGGCAGCGCTTCGCCCGTCTTGCGGCCAAGGCTCGAGCTCACCCACACACTGTCCGCACGTTCAAGATCCCGCAGCGCCTCTTGCCCATCCTCCGTTCCATCGGTGCGCAAGCTCGGGCCAGAGTCTGCTCCCGCGAACCTGCTGCCTTCGGCAATCAAGTCTAGCCCGATCAGTGGCAGCGTCTGCTTCGTCCCCGGCAGCACCGCATAGTCTTCCACCCGCGGCGAAATGCGCAACGCAAACGGCAGTTGCGCCAGTGTGCCAACGGTCGCGTCCGGCACTCCCCCCGCAGCTACCACCTCCAGATCGTTGGTCCCCGCCAGCGTTTCCATCGACGAGCGAAACGATCCCGTCGCCGCCCCTCCCGCCATCTCAATCGCCAGCACCACCGCCACGCCCAGCGCGATGGCCAACACCGTCAACGCCGTGCGCACTGGCTCACGAAACAACGGGCGCACTAATAAGCGGTAAAAGAGGATCAGGCGGGACATTTCAGCGCCTTACGATTTCTTCGATTTTTCCATCGCGCATCCGCACCACCACATCGGCCAGCGCCGCGGCTTCCAGGCTGTGCGTGGCCATCACCGTCGCGGTGTTTTGCTCGCGCGTAAGCCGCTGCAACAAAGTCAAAATCAAGTTGCCCGTCGCGCTATCCAGATTTCCCGTGGGCTCGTCCGCCAGCAAAATCTGCGGCCGGTGAATCAGCGCGCGCGCAATCGCCACCCGCTGCATCTGCCCGCCGGAAAGCTGGTGCGGAAAACGCTCGCCCAGTCCTTCCAGCTCCACAGTAGCCAAACGCTCGCGCGCCGCCTCGCGCGCCCCGGATTTGCCGCTCAGCAGCAACGGCAGCTCCACGTTCTCGAATACCGTCAGCGTGTGCAGCAATTGAAAGGACTGAAAAATAAATCCGACTTTGTCGCGCCGCAGCGCCGTCAGTTCCGCATCGCTGAGCGCCGACGTGCCCACGCCTGCCAGCAGCACCTTGCCGGATGTCGGAAAATCCATCGCCCCCGCCAGATTCAGCAGCGTGGACTTCCCGCACCCGCTCCGTCCCACCAGCGCCACGAACTCCCCTGCTGCAATCTCCAGCGATACTTCGTCCAGCGCGCGAACGGCTTGCCCGTCGCTCCGGTATTCCTTGCTAACGCTCTGCAGAGAAAGAAGTGACATGGGATGGGCGCGCGAGCCGCCCTCAAGATGCGACGGTGATTCTCCAGAAACGAAAATACTCAGCGCGCAAGATGCCCAAGCGCGGACTCAATCGCCGCGGTAACTTGCGGCGCATCGGGCGTAACGTCCGGCTCGAAGCGCGCCAGGATGCGCCCGTCAGCCCCCACCAGAAATTTTGTAAAATTCCACTGAATATCGCCGCCGGTTTGCGGATGCGCCGTCTTGTCCGTCAGAAATTGATACAGCGGCGCCTGGTCGCTGCCCTTCACGCTGATCTTGGCCATCATCGGAAACGTAACGTGGTACTTCGTCGAACAAAACGTCTTGATTTCTGAGTTTGAGCCCGGCTCCTGCGACCCAAAATTATTTGCCGGAACGCCTACGATCACCAGGCCGCGCTCCTTGTATTTCTCGTACACCGCTTCCAGCGCCGCATATTGCGGTGTGAACCCGCAGCGGCTGGCCACGTTCACCAGCAAAACCACCTTGCCCTTGTAGGCCGCCAACGGCGCAGGCTGGCCATCGATCGAATTCAGCGTGAAATCGTAGACCGTCTTATCCGCGGCCATCACGCTCGCGGCCCCAAACAACAGCAAACAGCAAAGCAGTTTGATCATCTCTATCCCTCGCACACACAAATCCTCGATCCCGACCAGTCGTTATTGTAGCGGCATTACCCGTGCCGCAGCTGCACTGCTTTGCTCGCCCAGGCCGCCACTTAATCCTCAGGCAAAGCCTGGCAGATGGTTTCACTGCCCTGAAAGTGCCGCTATCCATGCCCTGCCCCGTGCCTGGCAGTCCGTCATTGAGCCTTGCGATAGCCTGTTATACACTGCGCCGGGCCGTTTTTTCGTTCGCGCGGCGGCGAGTTGGGCGTCAACTCCTCGTCGAAACGGCGAGAGATATCCGACTCGTTCGGTAATCAAAGCCCTCGATTTTGTCACCGGTTCCGTTTGCACCGGTAGCTGCTCAGGAGACGCGGATGCTGCTTGCATCGTCGGTGGCCGTCACGCACCGCATTCTGGCCCCGGCCGATATCGCCATCATCGTTGTTTATTTCCTCATTATCTTTGGCATCGGATTTTATTTCGCCAAAAAGGGCCGCAGCTCCGAAGAATATTTTCTCGCTGGCCGCAACATCGGATGGTTCGCCATCGGCGCTTCCCTTTTCGTCTCCAATATCTCCACCGAACACTTCATCGGCCTGGCCGGCTCCGGCGCTTCCTCGGGACTGGCCGCGGGAAATTTCGAGTGGGAAGCCTGCCTCATGCTGCTCCTCCTCGGCTGGGTTTTCGTACCGTTTTACCTGCGCTCCAATGTTTTCACCATGCCGGAGTTCCTCGAGCGCCGTTTCAATCGCAACTGCGCCAACTATCTCGCCACCATTTCGGTAATCGCCTACATCTTCACCAAAATTTCCGTCCACCTCTATGCCGCCGCCATCGTTCTCCAGCGCGTGGTCTCCTGGAACCAGTGGACCGTCGCCATCGTCTTGCTCCTTGCCACCGGCGTCTACACCATCGCCGGTGGCTTGGCCGCGGTCATCTACACCGACTTGGTACAGACCATCATTTTGCTGCTCGGCGCCACGGCCCTCACCTTTATCGGCTTGGACAAAATTGGCGGCTTCGCTGGGCTGCGCGCGGTAATCCCCGATAGCTACTTCCACATGTTCCGGCCGGCCACCGACAGCGAGTTTCCCTGGCCAGGAATCGTTTTCGGCGCACCCATTCTCGGCCTCTGGTATTGGTGCACCGACCAGGTGATCGTGCAGCGCGTGCTCTCCGCGCGTGATGAGGCACACGCCAAAGCCGGCACAATTTTCGCGGGATTCTTAAAAGTCTTGCCTGTGTTCCTGCTGGTGGTCCCGGGACTCATCGCTTTCGCGCTGTATCCCGAATTGTTCACCAAAGTCGGCGGCCAGGTCACCAACGGCAACATCGCTTTCCCGTCGCTCATCGTCAACCTGCTCCCCACCGGCGTCGTCGGGCTCATGATCGCCGCGCTCTTAGCCGCCCTCATGGGCGCCATGAGCTCCGTTTTCAATTCCGCCTCCACCATGGTCACGCTGGATTTTTACAAAAAAATCCGCCCGGCGGCCACCGAAGCCCAACTCGTCCTTTTCGGCCGCATCGCTACTGGCGGAATGGTGGTCCTCGGCCTGTTGTGGGTGCCCTTCATTGACCGCTTGAGCACCCAACTGTGGATTTATTTGCAGAGCGTGCAGGCTTACATCAGCCCGCCCATCGCCGTCTGTTTTGTCTTTGGCATTTTGTGGCCGCGCATGAATGGCCAGGGTGCCATCAGTTCCCTGCTGGTCGGCTTTGCGCTCGGCACTGTCCGTTTCGTCATGGAGGTTCTGGACAAAACCGCGCATTACACTTCGCCTGCAATCCGCTTGCTGGTGGATGTCAACTTTCTTCACTACGCCATCTTCATGTTCATCGTCTGCACCCTGGTGCTCATCGTCGTGAGCTTTATGTTTCCTGCCCCGGACCGCAAGAAACTCGCCGGCCTCACCTTCGCCACCGTCGACGAAAAAATGGAAACCATCTCTTTGGATTCCCCGCACTTGAAGCGGGAGACCGCGCTCGAACGCAAGGTCAACATCGCTTTCTCGCTTTTGTTGATCGCCACCATCACCGTCTTGTGGATTCATTTCCGCTAGCCTGGATCGCCCATGAGTGAGACGCCGGCCTTTACGCTAAAACCCAATGTAACGCGCGACCAAGCCATCCGTGCGTTTTCCGATGGCGCTGCGGCGCGTCTCTGGCGAATGCGCGCTGGAGCGTTGCGCCGCGTCGCCGAAGCGTACGTCCCCTACTGGGGCTACCGCGTGCAATACAACATGGCCGGCGCAGTGCACACGCGTTTCTTTGCGCTCGACGCCGTCAGCGG
>DATFYV010000330.1:0-4181 GCA_035314845.1 Candidatus Acidiferrum sp. | reverse complement strand
AGTTGTGCGAGAGTGCCTTCGAAAGCTGCGGTGTCGCGCGTGAAGTCCTGTAATTTGTCCACCGAATCGTTGAAGGAAACGATCGCGGCCTCGCCGGTGGGGCCTAGAACCGTTTGCGTGAAGAGGATTCCGCTTTTGCGGATTTGTGGGAGGAGCGCTGCAATGCGCGAGCTGTTTTCGACCAGCAGGACCATGGAGATGGGATCGGTGCCCAGATCGAAATGCGTGATTTTCTGAGGCACGCCGTTGTCGGTGATTTGGAAATCCTTGGCGTCGAGATTGGTGACCATTTCGCCTTTTCTGTTGCGTACCACGGCCGGAGTGTTGACGAGGCTGACCTGGACTTTGATGCGGGATTGCGCGGGAGGCCGCTGGACGGCCACGCCGGAGTTCGGGCTGATAGGGCCTTCTGGGGCTTGGGCGAGGCAGGCTGCGGGGGCCAGCAGCGCCAGCAAGAATGGCAGGACGATTTTGTGGATCGGCGTCTGCATCACCGGGGAAAGAGTAACACCTGCAGGCTGCATCCTGGAGAGCTTGGGTGTTGGCGCGGGTTGCCACGGCGTGGTCCGATTGTGGGTTCGGTAGTCGTAGTGAGACGAGACTGAACGCGGAGGACTCTGAGGGCACGGAACAGAGCAAGGCTTGGGCTGACCTGAATTTGACATAGATGGACCGCACCTTCTTGCGGCTTACAGAAAGCGGCGATGTATTTGATTCGACGCAGTGGGGACGTATGGCGTTGCCGCGAGTGGTTTGCCTCTTTAGAATGAAGGCTCGCTTATTTTAGAGAGAGTGGTGACCATGCCCCGAAGACCGTCCCAGCGTCTAGCCTCGGAACGCCCAGTAGCTAACCGTCAGGCGAAGTTGAAGCCCCAGCACGCACCGAAACCGCCGCATGAGGATCTGGAGTTTCTGCAGAGCACACCCGCGCGGCCCCTGCGGATCCTGGCGGAATATCTGCAGCCCATGATGCAGCTGAAAAAGGAAAACATCGGTGACACCATTGTAATGTTTGGTTCCGCGCGGATTGAATCGCGGGAGACGGCACTGGCGCGACTGACGCGGCTGAAGAACGAGAAAATGAGCAAGCTGGGCGACGCGGCCCGGGCCAACCATCGGGCAGCGCTGAAAGGCGCCAAGAGCGCGCTGGAAATGTCGCGCTATTACGAGGAGGCGCGGGAGCTCTCCCACAAGATAACCGCCTGGGCCAGTTCGCTGGGGCCGAAGCCACGGCGCTTCGTGATTTGTTCGGGAGGCGGCCCTGGAATAATGGAGGCGGCGAACCGCGGGGCGTACGACGCGGGAGGAAAATCGATCGGCTTGTCCATCGAATTGCCGCACGAACAGTTTTCCAACGCGTATATCAGCCCCGAGCTGAGCCTGAATTTCCATTATTTTTTCATGCGCAAATTGTGGTTCGCGCAGATTGCCAAGGCCCTGATTGTGTTCCCGGGCGGCTTCGGGACCATGGATGAATTGTGGGAAATGATGACCCTGCTGCAGACGGGAAAATTATCCAAAAACAATATGATTCTGATTTATGGGCGACGCTATTGGGAAGAGGTGCTGAATTTTCGCGCCATGGTGCGCTGGGGAATGATCAGTCAGAACGAATACGGCTTGATCCAATACGCCGATACCGTGGACGAGGCGTTCGAGAAGATCCGCACGGGCATGGAAAAGTACCACATGGAAGTGGATCCCTTCCTGCAAGCCTATTAATTGGAACCAGATACCGAGTGCTGGATATCGAAGGCGTGTTTAGGTGCATCGCTGTATTTCGCCAAGGGAGGCCCCTGCGTACGCTGGCCACTGCGCCGGAAAAGGAGGGCGCTAACCACATGAAGATACAAATAAACATCACGAGAATAGCAAAAGCCTCTTTGGCGGCGGCGACCTTAAGCGGTTTCTTGCTGTTCGCCGCGGCGCCCGCGATGCGAGCAGGCGATGATGACAATGGCTGTCGCAACCGCGTAAACAAAGCCGATCACCAGCTGCACGAAGCGGCGGAACATCACGGATGGGATAGTCCCCAGGCAGCGCAGCGGCGGCAACAACTCGCGGAGGCACGGGAGTATTGCTGGAATCATGCGCACCGCTGGTGGGATGCGGACGGCCAACGCTGGCGCACGGATCGCGATTGGGACGATCACGACCACGATCACCGGTAAATCCCGAAGGTTCTATCCAACAGATGAATAAAGGCGCGGCCTTTGTGGCTGCGCCTTTTTTTGTTTGCCGCTCGCGGAGAAAGAGAAGCAGAGAGAGGAACGAGATCGGTTCGCGGCGAACGAATCAGCAGGCCGAACTAAAGTTCGGCGCCTACAGGGGCCCGCGACATTTTGCCCCGGCGGGGGTTTGAAAGAGCAGGACGCCAACCCAGAAAGGTTCCGGGGCGCGCTCCACGGGAGGATGTTATGCAACTGCATATGCATTCCATGAAGTCTTTGGTTGGGAAAATCGTTTTGGGCGCGGTTGCCCTCGGCGGGCTCTTGGCTTTCGCCGGAGCGCCGGCGGCGCAGGCTCGCGATTGGGATGATCGGCCGGTGGTGCGTTACGACAATTTCCGCGAGCGCGAGGCCATCGAGCATCACGGATACTACAGCCGGCAGGCAGAACACTGGCGTCATGAACGGCGCGAAGCCTTTGCGCATGGCTGGCGCGACCGCTACGGGTATTGGCATCGGTAAATGACCTCGCCGGAGATTGGCGATGTCAGGCAAGAACAAAAAAGGGGCGCAAACTTCCGCGCCCCTTTCTCATTGCTGGGTTGGGAAGATTAGTGTGTCGCTACGAGAGACGGTGTTGCACCCGCGGAACGTGAGTCCGAACCCTCTGGTGCGGCCTGGTCGGCAAAAATCGCCTCGAAGCGGCGGGTCTCGCCCTGGTCATGCAACATAACCACCGGCACCACCCGGACTTGCTGCTTGCAAGAGTGACACTGCGTCACCTCGCCCTGTAAATCCTGCAAAAACCCATCGGTAAAATGATACAGCGAGCGCTCGCGGCGGGCGTTCTTCTGGTCGCGCGCGCCGCAGTGCGGACAGAGGAATTCCACCTTGTCCTGCTGCGGATCGCGGTCCAGAGCAGCCCAGCCGGTGCGGCGCACGCCAACAGCTTCCATGATTCGGCGTTGCATCGGATGTACTCCCTTCAGTTCCACGTCCACAAAAATGAGATGCAGCAGGTGGCCTCCACGATACATTTTTGTGCTCGGCGGCCTGCGCGCCAGTCCGGCGAGCCGCAGAAACAAGGCGAGCCTTGTCCCCAGGCGCTAAAGCGTTGCTAGCCCGCACCGGATGTCGGAGTCCAAGCTTCGACCCACAAAAACCCACAGTCTGCTGCGACGAGGCTGCCGACAACATTAGCCTGCCGCCGCGGGAACTTGCAGGAGACAGTGGTGTCCAAAGTAGTGAGGACGCGCGCACCCTCACATCCCTGCGAGCGCGGCGTTGGTGGGCCGGGCGTTGCGAGAGCGACGAGCTGCCGCTGGCGCCGCGAAAATGATCCGCGATAGCCGATTCTGAATTCTAGTGGAGGTGTGTCATGTCCAATGAAGGTAATGGTGCGCCCTGTGCGAAAGAAAGTGAAGTTGACCATTCTGCTGCGGATTTTGCTTCTTTGCGCTCCTGCCTGATTGGTGGGAATGAGGAGCAGAACTGCCGGGAGCGAAGATTGCGGCGGCGTTCGCTAGTGCTTTCGACGCTGCTGCAAGCGTCGGTGCTGCTGGCGGTGATTGCCATACCGTTTTTCAGCAAAGCGGAGCGCATCACGGTGAAGGAGTTCATGCCCATTCCGCCGTACCACGCCACCGGAGAGCGACAGCATACGGCGGTGAACCCTCTGCCGGCGGGACCGCGACAACATTTCTGCATCATGTGCCCCACGGCACACCCCAATCCGATAGCGCCAGGCGAGCGCATCGGGCGAAACGGCTCCGAAGCTTCCGCTTCCGACGATCCGCCGGATGGAACGATCGGGATCGACTGTCCGGCTTGCATCCGGCTCGGCAGGAGCGAAGGTCCCAAACCGCCTCCCCCGTCGACGCCCAGCGTGGTGCACCTCACGCATATCGATCCCGCGATGCTGTTGGAGCGAGTCGAGCCAGTGTACCCAGCGTTGGCACGGCAGATTCGCCGCGACGGGCGCGTGGAACTGCACGCCATCATCTCGACGGACGG
>DATFYV010000329.1:0-2896 GCA_035314845.1 Candidatus Acidiferrum sp. | reverse complement strand
GGACCGGCGCAAGGAAGTCTCGCGCATCGAGCTGCGGCATGAGCAGTTTACCGTGGCGCAGATGATCGCGCAGCTCCGCGCGCAAATCCTGGCCAGCGAGACGAACAGCGTCAATCTGATTCAATTTTTCGAGGCTTGTCCCTCGCGGCACGCCATGATTGTGGCGTTCCTGGCGGTACTGGAGATGGTGAAGCTGCAAGCGGTGGCGCTGGCGCAAGAGGCGCAGTTTGGCGATATTGTGGTCCGCAAATACAAAGCGTTTGACACCGTGTTTGACGAAAAAGGTGAGATTCGGGCCATCGACGAGGAATATCGGTAAAACGCTCTGTAACGAAGCAACGAGGTAAGGACTAACAGAGGCAAGACACTATGACCAATGAAGAACGAAAAGCCGCTCTCGAAGCAATTATTTATGCGGCGGATGAGCCGGCGACGATCGAGCAGCTGGCGGTGGCGCTGAATGAAGAGCGGCTGGCAGTGCAGTCTTCGCTGGATGAACTGGTGGCGAGTTATGCCACAGAAGAACGCGGCATTGAGATTCGCGCGGTGGCGGGTGGGTACAAACTTTATACCAAACCGCAGCATCACGATGTGGTGCGGCGCTTCATCAAGAGTCTGCGGCCGCCGCTGCGCCTGACCATGCCGGCGCTGGAGACGCTGGCAGTCATCTCATACAAGCAGCCGGTGACCGGGCCGGAGATCGCGGAAATTCGCGGCGTAAACACCTCCGGCGTGCTCAAGACACTGCTCGACAAGCGCCTGATTACCACGGCAGGCCGCAAAGAAGTGATGGGGCGCCCGATTCTCTACAAAACTTCCAAGGAATTTTTAATTCGCTTCGGCCTTAGCGATCTCTCGGAGCTGCCTAGTCTGAAAGAGTTTGAGGCGCTGGCGAGAGAAGCCCTCGGCAGCGATGAAGGCATGGCGCCGGAGGAGACGTACTCCGGATCGGCACCGGAACAAGCCGCGGAAGGCGCGCTGAACGAGATCGCCGTGGATGAATTGCAGGGTAGCGGCGCGGAGGCCGGGAGCGAGGTGGCAACCGATCCGCATCAGGAGCGCGGCCCTGCGACGGTGGGCGAAGATTTAGTCGAAGAAGAGAAGATCGCCACCAGCGAAGGGATGCCCGCCGGGGAATCCGACGAATCGCCCAAAGCCGCCGTCGCGGGCGAGTGAACATCGCCAGCGATTCGCGGTTAGCGCATAGAAAGAGCTAATGGAAGAACGTTTACAGAAGATCATCGCGCGTGCGGGGATTGCTTCACGGCGGCACGCGGAATTATTGATCACCAGCGGGCAGGTGAAGCTGAACGGCAAGGTGGTGACGGAACTGGGCACCAAAGCCGATCCTGCGAAGGATCGCATTGAAGCCGCGGGCCGGGTCGTCAGCGCCGAAGAGCGGCAGGTTTATTTGCTGTTGAACAAGCCGCCGGAAGTGGTGGGGGCCATGGCGGATCCGGAAGGGCGAAAAACTTTGCGCCATTGCTTGCGCGGATTGCCGGAGCGGGTTTATCCCGTGGGGAATTTGGAATATGCGGCGAGCGGGCTGGTGTTTTTGACGAATGATGGAGACCTGGCCGCGAAAATGTTAAAGGATTGGGGCCACGTGGAGCAGGTCTACCACGTGAAAGTGAAGGGCATGCTGACGCTCGTGGATTTGGAGCGGCTGGGCAAGGAGGTTGGGGCGCACATGAAAGTGGTGCGCCAGCCGGATGCCACGCGCGGCCGGGCAGCGAATTTCTGGTACGAGGTGCGCATCACGGCCGGGAAAATGGAGACCATGCGGCGCACGTTGATGAAAGAACGCCATCCCATCGAGAAAATAAAACGCATCGGTCTCGGCCCGCTGACGGTGGAGGGAGTGCCCCGCGGGCGCTACCGCCTGCTGAAGGGGAGCGAGGTCGAGGATTTCCGGCACATCAAAAAGGCGCCGAAGAGAATGACGGCGAAACCCTTAGTCGTCGCAAATCCTAAGAACTGATTCTCTGCGCAACGTTGGCTGCGCAGTTCTAACTGGACCATTCCTTCCATGCCACAAGAACGCTTGCAAAAAATAATGGCTCAGGCCGGTGTAGCGTCGCGCCGAGCCTCGGAAGAGATCATCGCCGCCGGACGGGTGACGCTCAACGGGCAGGTGGTGACCGAACAAGGCACCAAAGCCGATCCGGAAAAAGATGAGATTCGCGTCGACGGCAAGCCGCTGAAGCAAGCGGAGAGACTGCGCTACTTCCTGCTGAACAAACCGCTGGGCTATGTTACGACTGTCACGGACCCTGAAGGCCGCAAAACCGTGATGGGATTAATGCAGGGCTGCCCCGAGCGCGTATACCCCGTGGGACGCCTGGACTACAACAGCGAAGGTTTGCTGCTGATGACCAACGACGGCGAGCTGGCGTCGCAATTGATGAAGGCGGGCAACCACGTTCCGAAGACATATCAGGTAAAGATTAGCGGCAAGCCCGATGAGCGCGCCATCGCGAAATTGCGGGCTGGCGTGACGATCGAACTCGAAGATGGGCGCAAGGTAAAAACTTCCCCGGCGGAGGTTCGGCTGATCGAGGACCGCGCTAATCCCTGGTACGAAGTGACTTTGATTGAGGGGCGCAACCGGCAGATACGGCGGATGTTTCTAGCGGTGGGATTTTTGGTGGAAAAAATTAAACGCGTGCAGTTTGGGGCACTACAGCTGGACGTTGAGCCTGGGGAATTTCGCTCTTTGACGGTTAAGGAAGTGGCGCAGTTGAAGGGTTTGGCATCGCGGGGGGCGTAGACTGGCGCGATTCGGGAGTTACATTCCACGTTATCGTGGAAATGGGAAGAGCTGCAAATTGCGTTTGCCCGGCGGAACTACGGCCAGATACTTGCCGTCGGGAGAGATGGCGAAATCGCGGAAGGC
>DATFYV010000328.1:0-3775 GCA_035314845.1 Candidatus Acidiferrum sp. | reverse complement strand
GCCGGAGCCGAAGGCGGAGTAGTTACTCTGAATGAGCGAAACCATGTTGCCGTCGCGATCCACCACGCTGAGATAGGTGGTGTCGTTGCCGCCGGCGATCAGACCTGGCTGCACGTCGCAGTTAGCGTGGTCCGGGTCGATCAATTTCGCGCGCTCGACGGCCCAGGCTTTGGAGAGAAGTACGCTCACGGGTAATTTTTGCTTGCGAGGATCGCCGATGTATTTGGCGAGGTCGGCGTAGGCCAATTTTTTGGCTTCGATTTCGGCTTGCAGCGCTTTGGTGGAGCCCAAGGCGGTGTCTTTTTGTCCGAGGGGAAATGTTTCGAGAATATTGAGCATTTCCAGGGCGGCAAGGCCCTGGCCGTTGGGCGGCATTTCGTAGACGGTCCAGTCGCGGTAGGTGGTGGAGATTGGCTCGTTCCACTCGCTGGAATATTCGGCGAGGTCTTGCGCGGTCATGACGCCGCCGTGGCGCTTCATGGCATCGAGGATTTTTGCTGCGATCGCGCCTTTGTAGAAAGCGTCGCGTCCGCCGCTGGCGATTTCTTGCAGCGACTGGACCAAATCTGGATTACGGAAAATTTCGCCGGTCTTGGGGGCGCGGTCCTGCGGCAGATAGGTTTTTGTCGCGGCATCGTCGGCGCGCAGATGATCGACTTCCAGGCCCCAAATGGCCGCGGTCATTTCTGGGACGGGAAAGCCGTCTTGCGCGGTGCGAATGGCGGCGGCCAAGTCTTCGGCGAGTTTTTTACGGCCGAAGCGATCGGCTAGTTTTTGCCAGCCATCGACGACTCCAGGAACAGTGACCGAGTTGATGCCCTGCTGGGGCATATCGCGCAGGCCCTGTTTGTGGAGATATTCAGGCGTGAGTCCTTTGGGAGCCCAGCCGCTGGCGTTGAGGCCGTAGAGTTTGTTGGCCTTGGCGTCGTAAACGATTACGAATAAATCGCCGCCGATGCCGTTCATCATGGGTGCGACAACGCCCATCATGGCATTGGTGGCGATGGCTGCGTCAACGGCGTTACCGCCGTGCTGCAAGATTTGTACCCCGGCTTGCGCGGCCAGGGGAGATTCGGCGGCCACGATGCCGTTGCGCGAGATGACCATGGAACGGGCTTGGCCGCGGTCCTGTGCCGGCGTTGGCTTCGCCGAGAAGATTCCGTACGCGAAAAGTAGAAGGAGCATCGCCATCGCGTTGCGGACCCGGAATATTTTTTTCATCGCCACGAAAAACTCCTTCGCCAAAGCCTTTAGAATTCCAAAGTCGGCAACAAACCCCGAGCTAGGGACTCTACCGTGCGCTGTCACGCCCCGCAAGCGACCAGCGCGACCGCCTATTCGCCGGGAAACCACGGCCCCTTACGCCGCCGAAATGGCCATTTTTTAACCTGTGTTCAACGCTTCGCGAAAGTCTTCATCTGCATTCAAATCACTCTGATGCGACGCGCAATTACCGTTGCAGCGCATACGGCCAGGTGCGAATCTACACTCGTTCGATCCCCCTGACGGAACGAACTTGGTGGGAGCGAAAGTTTCCACCACTAGCGGCGGTTGAGGGATGGACTCGGGCGCGGAAACCCTCAACCGCCGTCTAAAGAAATTCTCCCTTTCCCATCGCCACACCACAGCTGCGACCTCCGAGAGACGTGTTTGCTAGATCCGACACCACGCAGCTAGGAGTTGGACGGCCAAGCGACAGGTTCGATCGGTCCGATGACATAGACCCAGACCAGCGCACCCAAAGCGGAGACAGCGGCCATCACGAGAAAAGCGGAATGAAAGTTTCCAGAGCGGTCCACAAGGAAACCGGTGAGGGCGGGAGCCACGATCCCAGAAAGATTGGCAAAAAACAGTTGCAAGCCACACCAACGGCCCACGGCGCGTACCCCGGCAAGGCGCTGCGTGACGGCCCAGATATTGGAGCTGCCGCCGCCGATGGCTGCGGCAGCCACCAGCAAACACGCGATACACAGTGTGCGCGGGGAGTAAACGGCGGCGGCGACGGCCATGGCAAAGCACAAGCAGGCGAGGGCCAACACCGTTTTGCGGGCGCGAGTAGGCGAGGCACCAGCAACGATGCAAAGATCCGAGAGTTTGCCGGTAAGGGCTGCGGAAGCGGCGCCGGTAAGAAACACGGCGCCGCCGATGAGAGACATTTCGCGCAGCGAAAAATGGCGTTCGCGTACGAGATAGAACGGCAGCCAGGTGACCAGAAAATAGAGGCAGTAGTTGCCGCAGAACAGGCCGAGACAGGTGCCGATGGCGGAGCGCTGGCGCAAAATGGTGAAAAAACTGAGTTGCTGATGACTCCCGGAAGGAACGGCGCCACGGTCCGGCATCCAGGCGAGCCAGGGAACCAGCCAAAGCAAACTGCCAAATCCGAGGAGCAGAAAAAAGGGCCGCCAACCGAGCTGAGCGATCAACGGTCCGCCGAGGAGCAGGCCTACGGCGGGGCCAAGGTAGAGGCCGGCGGAGACCATGGAGTTGGCGAAGCCGCGGCGATTTTCCGGGAAATGTCCGGCGATGATTTTGGAGTAGGAAGGATAAGCGACGGATTCGCCCATGCCCAACATGACGCGCACGGCGAGCAGGGCCGCGAAGCTGTGAAGGAGCCCGGTGACGGCCGTCGCGACGGACCACAGAAAAAAACCAGCAACGAAGACCCATTTCACGTCGAAGCGATCCACGAGCCATCCGGAAGCGAGCTGGCACGCCGCGTAGGTCCAGAAGAATGCCGAAAGCAGAACGCCGAGTTGCGAAGCGGAGATATGCAGTTCGTCTTTGAGCAGCGGGGCAGCGACGGAGAGATTGCTGCGATCAATGTAGTTGAGAAAAACGGAGAGAGCGAGTAAGAGCAGAATGCGGTTGAGGCCAGCGTTTGGAGATCGCGGAAGGACGTCGGAAGTCGTGGCCATTAGGGCGCTTGATTGTCAGCGGGCAGGTGGAGAATTGCAAGGAAAGAACGAGTGCGAGGCGAACTCTCTGGGGCGATTGCGGCCTCGGGTTGCGCGCACCGCGCCAATACACGGTGGACGATCTGTGGCGGTGCCGCGAGCGGAAGAAGTGGCGTCAAGCCCTTCGAGCAAAGCGCTCAGGGTAAACTGCCCCACCGCAAAATACCTGGCCGGTGGGCGCGGGGTTTGCAAATTGCTTCGGCTAGACCATAGAATCCCTTACGGTGTATGTTCCCGTTTGCGTGTCGCTTGCCGGGTAAGCTTTGCTGAGGCAAACATTGGCCGAAGAAACCATCCCATCGCTGACGACCGCTTCGCAGGAGACGCCGAGAGAAACGCCGGAGAAAGCTCTGCAGCGCAGCATGGACGCGCTGGTTTCCGGACGCAACGGGGATCCCTTTGCCTTGCTGGGTCCGCACCCGGTGTCCGGCGGATGGGCGATACGATTTTTCCTGCCGTGGGCAGCGGAAGCCAGCATTTCGTTGAGCAGCACGGCGGCGGAGCGTCCGCCGGTGGCTATGGCGAAGGTTGTGGACGCGGTGAAGCTGCGGCCCGAAGGATTTTTTGAGGCTACGTTTCTTTCCAGTTCCAATACGGCACCCGCGCCAGCCAGCTACAAAATTCATTTCGTCACGCACCACGGCGAGCACCATGAGGTGTATGACACCTACGCTTTCCCCTATTCCATCAGCGAATTCGATTTGTACCTGATGGGCGAAGGGCGGCACTACGATACCTACGAAAAATTGGGCGCGCACGTGGTCACGCACGAAGGCGTGAGCGGGGTGCACTTCGCGGTGTGGGCGCCGAGCGCGAAACGT
>DATFYV010000327.1:0-8819 GCA_035314845.1 Candidatus Acidiferrum sp. | reverse complement strand
GCTGTTCCCGATTCGAGGCCAATCTCCTTGAATTTTCCGTCGCCCAAATTCTTATAGAGAAATTTCGGCGTGGAATCGTTGGCCACATAAATATCCGGCCGCCCCGTGTTATTGAAATCTGCCCATGTCACGCTCATGCCGTAATACCCGTTGGGATCGTCGACTCCGGCCTTCTTGGATACATCCGAGAAGGTACCGTCCCCATTGTTGTGAAACAACGAATCACCCGCTCCGCGGAGGCCGCGCGGGCCGCATTGGACGTCGATGCCGCGATACTTGCAGTTCGGCGACTTGCCGAATCCCGGCAAATCGTTTAGGTGAAAGTCCACGTAGTTGGTCACCATCAAGTCCACGAAACCGTCGCCGTCATAATCGCCGAAGGCCGCGCCGGTGGACCAGCGCCCATCCGCCACACCGGCCTTGGCGGTCACATCCGTGAAGGTGCCGTCGCCATTGTTGTGATACAACACATTGCCGCCGAGGCAAGTCAGATACAAGTCCGGCCAGCCATCATTGTCGTAATCGCCGACGGCTCCGCCCATGGCGAAGCACGGCGAATCCAGCCCGGATTTCGCGGTGACATCCGTGAAGGTCCCATCATGATTGTTGTGATACAGCGCCCCGTGGCTTTTTTCGCCCTTCACGGCCATTTCCACGGTGGGGGCGTTGGTAAAGTAAATGTCCGGCCAACCGTCGCGATCGTAATCGATCAGAATCACGCCGCCGCTCATCGATTCCACGATATATTTCTTCGACGGATCTGCGGTGTGGCGAAAGGTGACGCCGCTCTTGGCGGTAATGTCTTCGAGTTGCGGCACGGGGCGCCCGGTACATTTGGTCGCCTTCGCTCCCGTTGGTGGAGGCGGCGGCTCCGGGTGGCCACCCTGGGCATGCGCGAGGGAAACCAAGATGGCGGACGCCAGGAGCGGTACGCCGATGCGAAGCAATGGGAATCTTTTGACGGGCATTCCTGATGGGGGAGTGGTCATGGGCTGGGTATTCGTTGCGCATCTTTCTCGCGCTGGCGGGCCTTTAATTCCTTGTAGATGCTCAACTCCCGATCTGCATCTTCGGTGCGCGAAGCTTTGCGGTAGGCCGCCTGCAGTTGATAGTGAATATAGTCGGTTTGCGGGCTGAGCTGCGCGGCGATTTCGAGGTGAGCGATAGCCTCGGTCACCTGCCCGCGGTCGAGGAGCAGCTTGCCCAACTGATATTGGGCGTTGGAATGCCGCGGTTCCGCAGCAATGACCTGCTCAAACACGGCCTTGGCTTCATCGGTTTTCGATTGCTGCAAGTTCACAAAGCCCAGGTTGAACTTGGCGTCGGCATCCGCAGGGTCCAGCGCCAATTCGGCCTGAAATTCCGCGGATGCCTCCGCCCATTGTTCGGCGCGAAGGTAGGCCTGCCCAGCGAAATAGTGCGCCTTGAGCAAGGAGGGATCGGCCTGCAACGCAAGATGCAGCGCATTTGTCGCGCGGGTGTAATCGCCAAGTTCGATCCACAATTGCCCCACTAGCAGCAACGTGTCACTCGAAAGCTGGGTCTTTTCGAGTTCGCTTAACACCGCCGAGGCCTGCTTCAATTCGCCCAAGTGCGCCAGCGAAGCGGCCCACGCGTAGCCCACCGCGCCATCCTGCTGACCGCGCATTCCCAGAGGGGAAAATGTTTTCACCGCGTCGGTAAAATGCTCCGCTCCAAAATACGCCATGCCTAGCATGGCGCGCACCGGCGAGTCAGCGGAGTTTTGTTGTAGCGCCAAACTTAGTCCGCGGATGGCTTCGGGATAATTTTCCACGCGAAAGGCGCAGACCCCCAAATTTTTCTCCAGTCCCTCGATGGAGGCATCCCACTTTTCGGCCTCCTGATAATGCCCCAGCGCCGCGGCGTACTGCTTGCGCACCGCCTCCGAGGTGGCTAAATCGTTGAAGCCCAGCCCTAGCACGGAGCGCAACTGTTTCTCCTGCGCATCCGCGGCGACTCGCTGCTGCGGGCTCAAATTGGAGCGCGCCATAACGGCAGCATCCACTCTTGCAAACGGATCGGCGCTGCCCGGGGGCAACGGCGCGGCTTCCGCCTCGCTCTGCCGGCTCAGCGGCATGATGGCCGCAGCCGACCCTGCGCCGCCCGCCAGGGCCATGGCCGAAACATTCTGTTGCGTCAGCTCCATGGTTTTGTTCTGCAGCTCGCGCGCTTTGCCGAGATAGACCTCACTCTCTTCGGTGCGTCCCGAGTTCGCCAGAATGCGTCCCATATCCACGTATGCGCGACGGATCTGAAAATTGGAACGCGCTTCGTCCTTGCCGGTGAGTTCGATGGCCTTGCGAAACATTTCTTCGGCGGTTTTGTTGTCGCCCTGCGCGTAAGCGTTCAAGCCCAGGTACAACGGCGGCTCCGGCGCTCTGGGGTCCAGGCCCGCCGCGATTTTCAAGTAGCGGTCGGATACGTCGTAGTTGCGATCACCGGAGGCCAGGAAGCCGGTCATGTAGTTGGCCAGATAGTCTTTCGGGTAGTACTCCAGCTCTTTGGCGAACTGGGTACGGACCGCTGGCGTGGCCTTCCATTCGTTAACCGCCAGACGCGCCAGTCCCAGGAAGTAGTGGGCGTGGGGCGTGCGCGTATCCAGCGCGATGGCGCGCTCAAATTCGCGAATGGCGGATGGCATCTCATCCGCGTCCCGGTAGGCCCTTCCAAAGAGCACATGCAGGGAACCGCTGTCGCCCTGCGCGCGCACCATGCGCTCAAAGACGGCGGAGACCTTTTCCTGTTCCCTCGGATCCTTGGTCTGCAGATAGCAGATTCCCAGGGAATACAGGGTCTCCACGTCGTTCTCGGCGGCGGGATCGAGTTGCACGGAGCGCGCCAGCGCCTCCGCGGCCTTCGCGTACTCCTGCTTCTTGATCCACACCCTGCCGCGTACGCCGAATGCGCGGGCATTTCCGGGATCTGCCGCAATCGCCTTATCGGTCTGGGCGAGAGCTTCGTCGAAATGATTCGCCTGGAGCTCGGCAATGGCTAGGTCCACGTGGGCGTCGGGCACGTCCTCAAAGTCCAGCGAGCGCTTGTACAACTCGATGGCTTGGGAGAGGGACGTTTCCAGCAGGCGCAATTGCCCCAACTCCCGGAGCGACAGGGCGATCAATCGCTGGTTGGCTTGCGCGGCAGCTGCGGGGTCACCGCTGCGCTGAGCGGCCTGCGCGGCGTCCAGGCGCCTACGAAGCTCCATCTCTGCGGGGCTCGCTGTCGGTTCCTTCGCTTGTTCCGCCGGCGGCCGGTGCGCGGATTGCGCCGCGGCCACAGGTACGAGCGCGAGGATCGCCACAAAAACACTCGCGGCGAAAGCTGCGTAGCGCGGGCCGTGGACGTTTTGCAAATCGAATGGCTGCTGCAAGGTTTCGGGATGGACGGCGGCGATAATCAATCTATTCCATTGAAACGATAAACGGCGGAGCTTGAATTATCAAGCTCCGCCGTTGGTAGGTGATGTTGTTCCGTCCGCGATTGGCCTAGAACGAGAACCTCAGCGTGTACTGAATTTCACGCCCAGGATGCACGTTGTTAGCTTGTCCAAACCCGGAGCTCGTAGAGTTCGGGTTGCCCAACTGAGCCGAGACCACGTTGTTGGTCGCGGTGCACGCGGTTTGGCTGGCACCGCACACCAGATTGCTGGCGTTGAAATTGGCAGTCTCAAGGTTGCCGCCGTTGAAGTTGGCATGGTTAAACAGGTTGAAGAAGTCCAGGCTGAACTTCACGCGGAAGCGCTCCTTGATGGTCCAATTCTTGGCGAGCTGCGCGTCAACGTTCCGGAAGTTAGGACCGAAACAATAGCCGCGCGGCGCATCGCCGACCGTACCGATGGTGTATCCAACCAGGGTGAAAGCGTTGGGATTGAGAATCTGCCTGCCGTTCTCTCCAGAATTGCAGCCCACGCCAGGAACCGTGTCGGGCCGGTTGTTCTGGTTGAATCCCGACCCTTGCAGCGAGTTCAGCGAGCTTCCGAGAGCGCCGCTGGCACCGTTTGAAAACACGGTCAGCGAAGAGCCGCTAGCGACGTTGATGATGCTGTTCACTTCCCAGCCGCCGAGAGTGTTTTGCACGACCGCACCGTGATTTGCAAGCTTCGGCAAATAGAACACCTCGTTGGCCACAAAAATGTTTGGCCGGTTGATGTTGGTGTTGCCCTTGTCCAGAGCGGGATTGGCTTGATCCGTGACGGCCTGCGAGTTAACGCTGCCGGACGAGTTATCCAGCTGCACGTCACCAATCGAGTGAGAGTAGGTGTAGGCCACCTGGAAGCTCGAGAAATTGCTCAGGCGGTAGCGGAATAGCGCCTGCAAGGAATGGTAGGACGCTTTCCCGTTGTGTTCGAACTGAGCGATGCTGCCGAAGTTATTCGCAGGACGGAAGGCGTTTAACGACCCGCCGCTCAGGAACGCAGTTTGCGTCCAATCCGTGTTTGGGACGGCATTCACGTCGATTCCAGAAGTCAGGTGGATGCCGCTATTGCCCACGTAGCCAATCTGCAGCGCCATGTTGCGGACGATTTCTCTCTCCACGGAGAGGTTCCACTGCCAGCTATTCGGAATCACCGCGCGAGGATTCTCCGCTCCGCTGGGGGACACTTGCGGACTCACCAGCGGTGTGGCGGTTCCAAGGGTCCGAACGTCAGTAGCAGTAATGGCAAAGGGAGCAGTGAACGCCAATTGCTCCAGCAAGCCCACGGGTTCGCGTTGGAAGAACTGGCCTACGCCGGCGCGCACCGCAGTCTTCCCGTCTCCCTTCACGTCCCAGGCGACGCCTAGGCGCGGAGCGATGGTGTGATCGTTGTTATTCACGAGCGCCCTATTCGGTCCGGGGGTGCCGTTGGAGAGGGGCAGGGAAATGCCCAGCGATGCAAGCTGTGCAGTGGCGTCCGCGCACGGCGAAGTGCCGGGCACGATGATGACGCCGTTGCAGGCATCGGAAGGATTTGTCGCCGCCTCAGTGGCGCTCCAATTGGCAAGGCTGAAGTTGGCCCAGTGATTATCGCCAGCGTAAGGCTCGCGCAGGAACGACCAGCGGAATCCGTAGTTAATCGTGACGTTCCGGCGGATCTTCCAACTGTCGCCGAGATACCATTCCACGTCGTGCCAGTGGACGCGAGCCGTGGCGTTGACGTTCTTCTCGGTGGTGACATACTCCTGTCCCGGCAACAGCAGGTTGGCAAGTTGATTTCCGAGTGCAACGCCGACGGGCTGTCCGTTGTTGGTGGCGCAGTTGGGATTCGATCCCGGGCACAGGTTCAAGCCGCCGTTGGAGAAATTGAAGGCCGGTTGGTCGGAACCGCCAGCGCCGTCTTCGATTTTCGCATTGGTGCTGTAATAAATGCCGGCCTTGAAGATGTGATTTCCCTGGACCTTGGAAATGTTGTCCTGCAGCGCGTAGAGGTCTTCGTGATTGGCGTAGGGTGCGATGTTCCACATGGTCTGGCCGCTACCGTAAGGCGATAAGCCACCCCACACCGCGCCGCCGCTGCCGAAAGTATTCGTTTGCTTCAGCGACGAGGGCCACGCCGTCGGAATCGCCGCGTTGATCATTGGCACGACGCTGGCTTCCGTCCCGGAGAGCGTAGTGATGATGGCGTTATGGCCGTAGCCAAATTCGAAGTCATTGATCAAGGTGTTAGAGATTTGCGTGGTCAACTTGGCTAGGACGCTCTTCGAAGGCTGGCTCCAGTCCGAGTTGATGGTCGGAAATTGCGAAACGCCCCAAAAGGAAGTGTTGTCCGGTCCCGGGCTGGTCCAAGAATCGTTGGTGTAACGGAAAGTGATGCGGTTCTTCTTGGTTACGTCATAGTCGCCGCGCACGTTCCACTCGCTCCAATGCGGCACGAGGTTTTCCGAGGCCCTCCAATTGTCACCATTTCTGAGCGCTTCATTCGGTTGGGGGTAGAACTTCTCAAGCAGCAGTCCGGCCGGATCCGGATTGGCGATGGCGAAGGGATTCCCCGTTGCCTGCAGCGCCGCCGGAATAAGCGACTGGTACGTGGAGACACCGCCATTAGTCACCCACTGCGCGGGCTGGGTGGCGTTGCATTGGTCAGTGGCCAGTGTTCCGGTGGGATTGCCCGCCGTTGGCGGCGCGGCACCTGCAAAGTCTTTACTGAAGTCACCACCTTGCTCGGCGGCGGTCGGTACGCAGGAAGCCACGGACTGCCCACGAACTTCACGATTCCACTCTTGATTCCACCAAAAGAACAACTTGTCCTTCAGAATGGGGCCGGCAATGTGATAGCCCCAATCGTTACGGCGCAATTCAGCTTTCCCCGTGCCGTTGAAATTCGAGTACCAGTCGTTGGCGTCAAGTTTGTCGTTGCGGCCGGCGTAGAAGAAACCGCCGTGGAATTGGTTTTCGCCCGAGCGCGTGGTGATGCTGATAATCGCGCCAGCCGCCTGGCCATATTCCGGACCGTAAGAGTTGCGGATCATCTTAAATTCCGCGATCGCATCTACGGAGGGATAAACCAGGATGGTGCGGCCGGAACCAACGTCGTTGTTATTCACACCGTCGATCAGGAACAGGTTGTAGTTGTAAGGATTGCCGTTCACCGAGAAGTCCGCGCCGCCGGTCAAGCCCTTGTCGCGCGAGTTGAAGCTGTTTGCCGCAGAAACGCCAGGGGACAGCGTAACCAAACCCATGAAGTTCTCGCCGTTTAGCGGCAGTTCGCGAACCTGTGTCCCGGAGACGATTTCGCCGACCTCGGCGGTGGAGGTTTGCACCTGCACGTCGCTGGCCTCCACGGTCATCGTTTCCGTGACCGCGCCGACCGTCAACTGCACATTCACTTCGGTAACCGTCGAAGTGTGCACCTCGACGTTCTTGGAGATGAACTCCTTAAAGCCCGTCTGCTTTACCCGGATGTCGTACACGCCGACCGGCAGCTGCGCGAAGGTGTAAAAGCCCGACTCGCTGGTCGCCGTCGAGTCCGTGGAATTGCTGCCCAGATTGGTAAAGCTCACCGTGGCACCAGCCACCGCCGCTCCGCCCGGGTCGGTCACCGTGCCGCTAATGGTGCCAGAGTACTGCTGCGCGTGCGCGGCGAAGGGGACGGCCACGGCCAGCAGCAAAATAAATAATAGTGCACGAGAAAAAGAACCGTGCTTCTTCCCGCATCCGAACTGCAATTCTTGCTTGATCATCCGACCACCTCGATAAATTTTTGAATCCGACCGACCAGCAATTTCAATTTGCCGCGACCGGACTTCCATCGCTGCCGACACGCCAAAATCACATTTTTCGTTGCGCGGAAACGGAAAGACAACTACCCCTTTGATCCTCGACCCTCGACGTAATGCATTTCGGTTAGGACTTGTATAAATGTACTAGAGGCGCTTGTCAAGCAGAAATAATGATATTTTACACAAAAAATATGGTTATTCTGCCGCCGGGACCCTCCGGCGCCGCTAGCCGCCCCGCGGCTCCCCGTCCCGCAGGTGGCTCCGCGCAGCGTCTCCGTGGCGGCACAAGCTCGCCGGGCATGCCCAACCCTAAAGACTTCAACACTTTCGGGGCACCCCCGCACGTGCGGCGCCCGCGCTACCGCTTTATGGTGGGTATCCTCAAATTGTCGAATCGCCAGTACTCATTTTTTTCATGTATCGACCCGCCAGGCAGCCAAAGTCCCGCCATCTGGGTTACAATCACGCCGGAGCGGGCACCGTGACCCCAAAAAAACACCCCGGCCGGCCGCACGAAGTCAAGGTCACCCTCAAGACCATCGCGGAACGTCTCGGTCTTACGCCCGGCACGGTCTCGGCAACTCTGAATAACTCCGCGGCCGCCCGTTCCATTTCGGAGCGCACCAAGCAACGCATCTTTCAAGCCGCCAAGGAACTCAACTACCGCCCCAATTACTTTGCGCGTTCCCTTCGGCTGCAGCGGACTTACACGATCGGGGTAATCGCCGAGGAAATCGGCGACGCCTATGGCGCCATGGTAATCAGCGGGGTGGAAGAATATCTGCGCAAGCACAACTATTTTTTTCTGACCGTGATTCACCGTCACGATCCGCAATTGCTGCAGGCCTATTCGCAATTGCTCCTGGAGCGTGGCGTGGAAGGCTTTATCACCACCGATACCTCGCTCAAGGAAAAACCGCCGCTGCCCACCGCGGCGGTGGCCGGCCACGAGCGCGTCGAGGGCGTCACCAACATCACGCTGGACCATAAACTGGCCGCCCGCCTGGCGCTTAAGCATCTTTCCGAACTCGGCCACGAGGAAATTGCTTTTCTCAAAGGTCACCCGGCGAGCTCGGATTCGGCGGCGCGCTGGACGGCCATCTGCGAAATCGCCGCGGAACTGGGAATTCGCATCCGCCCGGAATTGACCGTGCAGATCGACAGCACGGAATCTTCGCCGGAGCTCGGTTACCCCTACGCGAAACAATTGCTGGCGCGGCGGCAGCCCTTTAGCGCGCTGTTCGCGTACAACGACGTTTCCGCGATTGGCGCAATCTGGGCCTTCCGCGAAGCCGGCCTGCGCATTCCCGAGGACCTTTCCGTCGTGGGCTTCGACGATATTCCCGGCGCTGCGTTTGCAAATCCCGGGCTCACCACGGTGCGCCAGCCGCTGCAACGCATGGGGCAAATTGCCGCGCAGTGCGTTATCGAGCAGGTCGAGGGCATCTCCGAATACGTTCCCGAGATCGCCATTGAGCCGGAGCTGGTGGTGCGCGCTTCCACGGGCCCCGCTGCCGCGCTGTTCAGCCGCGGAAAAATCGATTCCGTACATCGCCGTAGTTCGCAGGACTAGTGGTGCGGCACTCCTCGGGGATGGTTGAGCGC
>DATFYV010000326.1:0-13728 GCA_035314845.1 Candidatus Acidiferrum sp. | reverse complement strand
GATTGCTTCCTGGAGGTTGCGTTTAGTCGCTATTCGTCGCCGGCCGTGAATTGCGCGATTCCTAAGCGCCCTTCGGGCACGCGCAAAGGTTTGGGAACCGCAACCTTCTCCGTTCCCCGTGAAGCGCTGCTTTCGTCTATGGGCAAACCTCGCTAAAAATTCAGCTTCAGCGACAGCTGTCCGATGCGTGGCGCCGCCGCTTGTGTCACGATGCCGAAGTTACTAGCTCCCAAGATCCCGTTCGGCGTGATGAATTGCGCGTGATTGAATATATTGAATAACTCCGCGCGGAACTGCAGGTTCACGCGTTCCGTCAGTTGCGTGCCCTTCAGCAACGCGAAGTCGAAGTTGTTGATGCCCGGTCCGTGGAAGAAGCGCCGGTTGGCATTTCCTTCTACTCCGATTGCCGAAGACGTAAACGCCGCGGGATTAAAGTACTGCCCGTTATTTTTCCGCGGGTCGCTCTTGGCGAGTGGGCCAACAAAGTCCGGCGTATCTGCAGACGGAATAATCGGCCCGCCGAATGAAGTTCCTTCCAGGGAATGGTCGTCCTGTTCCACTAGAGTCACCGGAAGGCCCGTCGCGAATCTCGTGATGCCGCTCACCTGCCACCCGTTCGTCAAACGTTTCGGTCCGCCCAATTGGTCAAACGGCAGGTTATAGCTGTAGCTGAGGACGAAATTATGCGTGCTGTCGAACGCCGAAAGCCCTCGGCTCAGCTTCGGATTGTAGGGATTGATCTGTTCTCCATAGCCAGAGGCATCGTCAAGCGACTTGCTGAACGTGTAGCCCAGCAGAACCTGCGAGCGGTGCGAAGTGTGCCGGTAATTGATCTGCGCCGAGTTGTAGGCTGAATTCCCGATGGTGATGAAATACGAATCGTTGCCGAACGGCACGATGTAGTTTCCGCCCACCGTAGTATTCCGGTACGGAGCGCTGAATGGTCCGCGCGTCCCCGCGGTGGTTACTCCGCCCAGCGTGTACACGTTGTTTTCTCCGCCCGGGCCGCAGCCCGCAGCGGCTAGCGCCAGGCACAGCGACGGTATTCCCGGGTTGGCGGATTGCGATGACAGCAGGTGGTGGCCTTGCGTACCCACGTAGCTCAGCGTAATCAGATCCGACGGGGTGATTTGCCGCTGAATCGAAAGCTCGTAGTTCATGGCATATGGCAGTTTGTTGTGGTTATAGAAAGCGGGCGAACTGCCTATGGTGCCAAATGCGGCGTAGAATTCCGAGAGCGTGTCGTAGGGAGGACCCGAAGCCGGATGTTTCGCCGAGAAATTATGTGGCGGCGCGGGAACCGGAAATAGGTTGGTACATGGGCTCGGGGTGCAGGTCTCCGTCGCGCGCGGGACAAACGGCGCCGCGAAGGTGGATTGATTCTGTCCCGTGTAGTTACCGAACGGCGCGTCTCCGATTTCGTTGAAGTCCGTTGCTCCTTCAAACGTCGTATAAATCTGTGCAAATCCCGCGCGAATACTGGTCGTTCCCGGTTTCCCAAGCAGTTTGCCCAGCAAGCCTTCGTGTGCGCCAGGCGAATACGCAAGCCCCAGTCGCGGCGCAAAGTTGTTCCACCGCGTCGGTGCCAACGAGCTCGGCACACCCGGATCCCCCGGGAATACCCAGCCAACAGGCGAACCGGGAAAGACCACCGACTGTTCCCCAGGAATCAGTGTTTGTATTTCGTTGAACTTTTCATGCCACGGCGCGCTCACGTCGTAGCGCACTCCGTAGTTGAACGTCAGGTTCGGATTGACGCGCCAGCTGTCTTGCGCGTACAACCCTAGATAAAAATTTCGCCCATAAGACGGATACGATTGTCCTTGCACATACTGGCTCGGCGCCCCTAGCAGGAAATCCACAAAGTCGCTTCCCGTTTCGCTGGCTTGGCCGCTGAAATTGCTGCCAAAAAAGAAATTGCCGTTGGCCACGTTGGAAAGATTCTCTTCCAGTTGGTTGTAATGATACTGGCCGCCAACTTTGAGCGTATGCGTTCCAATAACCCGGCTGAAGTTATCCACCACCTGGTAGATGTTTTCCACCAGTTGGTTCGGCCGGCTGGGCACGCCGATCACAAAATTGTTGAAATCGATCTCCGGCACGCCTTCAACGCTCGGCGTACCCACGAAAATTCCCGGTGCGCCACCGGTACCGGAAGCAAATCCAAGATCCGCGAGCGACGTGCCAGCGCCAGTTCCGCCCAAAGGCTGGTTGAACTTGACGTCGGTACGGAAGTATCCCACACGGAACTCATTCACCGATGCCGACCCAAATGTCTTGGTATCTCCCAGGTTGATGTTATGCGTTTGACCCTTGCCCCCCACGCTGAACCCGGGATACAGCGGCGCGTTCGAGGCCCAGTAAGGATCGGTGCGATTGTAGCGGTCAAAATAATAGTAAGCGGTAAGATACCCGATGCCCGTATTCGCATCCCCGCGTCCGCTGAATTTGTTGTCGTCGATGTTTAATTTCTGCGAGGTAGTCGAATACGTCCCCGTCCCATCGCTATTCAGCGTCGTGCCGTTCGCGGGGAGAACATATTTCAATAAATTATTTGCGATAGGCGAAAACGCGGTCGTCGGCAGCTGCTTATTCGGGAAGACGCACGTTGCATAATCGGCGCACCCCGTCGTGTAATACGGCTCGCCGGCAAAAATCGTGCCCGCCGGCAGACCGAGTTGGCTATTGATCTGCGCGGCCCACGCTGTGCCGTTTACCGTAGTCGGCGTGGGCACCCCATTCACCAGCGGCGCAAAGGCCGCGGCGATTCCCGAGAAGTTCCCGCCCTCAGTAGCCGCCGAGGGCGCGCCGGAAATCGTTTGTGTTACCGGGGTGATCACGCGATTGCCTTGGTAGTCCGCGAAGAAGAAAATCTTGTCCTTGATGATCGGCCCGCCAAATGTCCCGCCGAACTGGTTTTGGTGGTACGCTCCGCGTTTCCCGCGGTCAAAATAATTTGCCGCGTCGAAATCCGTATTGCGCAGAAACTCAAAAGCATTTCCATGAAAGCTGTTTGTCCCCGACTTGGTGACCACGTTAATCTGCCCACCGCTGTAGTTCCCGAACTCCGCATCGGGGTTATTCGTCACGATGCGAAACTCCGCGATGGAGTCCAGGTTCGGCACCGCACCCGCACCGGAGTAGCCCGTCTCCTGCACCAGGATTCCGTTCAAAATAAACCCGTTCGCGGCCTCGCGCTGGCCGTTGACCGACAGCGCGCCCGAATTTTGATCCCCTGAGACTTTAGGCACGGCAAAGCCGGCAGAAATAAAGGACCCCGCGTACGCTCCCGTAAGTCCAGAAGGCGTCCCCACCACCCCGGGCTGGAGCGCCAGCAAGTCCGTGTAGCTCCTCGTCACCAGCGGCACATCCGTCATCTCTTTTCCTTCGATCACTTCACCCATCTGTGTGTTCACGGACTCCACGTGCAGCGCGTCGCTCTCCACCTGCACTGTTTCCGTCGTCTGCCCCACCTGCAGCTTGACGTCCACGGTCAGCGCCGAGTTCACATCCAGAACCAGCCCCGTCTCCTTGTACGCCTTAAACCCCGCTTGCGTCACATCCACCGTATACGTCCCGAGCGCCAGCTCCTGAAACGAGTAGTACCCCTGCCCATTCGTGTGCTGCGTTGTGGCCACACCCGTAGCCACGTTCGTCGCCACCACCGTGGCCCCCGCGACCACCGACCCACTGGGGTCTGTCACCGTCCCCGAAATGCTCGCCGTCACCACCGCCATCGCTTGCCCGCCCAGAAGCAGCATCGCCGCCAGCGCCACGAGAGCATGAAACACGCGAATTTTGTTGTTGTTCATACACCCCTCCAAGTTGAAAAGCCCTCGACAGCATCTACTTCCGGGAATTCCACTAACTCAACCGGTCCCGAACCCTTCGCTCTGCGCCGCAGTTTTCACTCGGGAAATCGCCGCGCCGTCTAACCGGTTATCACTGTTGCCCGCGTTATAGTGCACCCCCTTACGCCTTGTCAAGATGTTTCCTGCTTCCTCCGCGCTTAGCATCGCCATAAACTTCTGATTCAATCGATTCAAGATAATGAACTGCGGCCTCCGCCGTCGTCTCCGCCCAGCATAAAATTTTGCCTTCACGCCAATCATTGGTTTCCCGAGTTACTAACCGATTATTACGCCGCTGGCGTCCGCCTTTGAACGCCCCCCCGCTTTCCCATTTCCTTTCGCTCTCCCGCCATACCTATCCGCGGGTTTTGCCCCTCGCATGTCTTTCGCTATACTTACGCAGCCTCCTCTCACCCGCGCATCCCTAGCCCGGGTTGGCTGGGGCGAGCTCTCTGAGACTCGTGGCGGCACAACCGGACCACGCCCGGTTCCTAGCGCCCCGCACGATGGAAGATCGGACACTGTGGCGAGACCTGAACGGGACTCCCGCGCCACGCGGGCTGACGGCGAAGTAGTGATTGTGGGTGGCTCCGCCGCGGGTCTATTCACCGCGGCGAAAATCGCACAGGGTGGCCGCCGGGTTCGCGTCCTCGAATCCAAGCCCCATTTCGAGCCCGCCTCCCGCACGCTCATTGTCACCGATCATTTCCGCCAGCAGCTTGGCTCCGCTGCATCCGAGAGCATCGTGAACGAGATTCGCCGTTTTGAACTCTTCACGGATGGCCGCTCCGCGCAAGTCCCGTTGAATAAACCGGACCTCATCATTGAACGCTCGCGCCTGATCCCCGCCCTGGCTCGCTCCGCCCAGCAAGCTGGCGCGCGACTCGATTTCGATACTCGCTTCCTCGGCCTCTCCCCCAACGGCCATGGCCTCAAAGTTCAGGTTTACACCGCGGGCCGCAAGGACCAGATCCACGCCGACAACCTCGTCGGCGCCGATGGCGCCTCCAGCCGTGTCGCTCGCGCCTCCGGCTGGCCGGCCATCGAAACGGTGCCCCTCATGCAAGCCATCATCCGCTTGCCCAAAGACTGTCCCCCGGACACCACCCGCGTCTGGTTCGTCCCCGACGACACGCCCTACTTCTACTGGCTCGTTCCCGAATCCCCCGAACGCGCTGCGCTCGGCATCATCGGCGAAGATGGCCGCGACACCAAACGCTGCATCGAGCGCTTCCTCGAAAAGAAAAACATGGAGCCCCTCGAGTGGCAGGGCGCCCGTATCCCTGTCTATAAGAAGTGGATACCCGTCCGCCGGCGCATCGGCAATGGCGAAGTCTTCCTGGTCGGCGACGCCGCCGCGCAGGTCAAAGTCTCCACCGTAGGCGGCATTGTCACTGGCTTTCGCGGCGCCCTCGGGGTTGCCGATGCCATCCTCCAAAATGGCGGCAGCGGCGAACTCTCTGCCCTCCGCCGCGAACTCCGTACTCACTGGCTAATTCGCCGCACCCTCCACCGTTTTCAGCAGCCGGACTATTCTCTGCTCGTCGATCTGCTCAACTCCGCCGCCCGCCAATCCCTCGGCGAAATCAACCGCGACGAATCCACCCGCCTTCTCTGGCGCGTGATCCGTCATCAGCCCCGCCTGGTTCTCCTCGGCCTCCGCGGCCTCCTCATGGGCTCCCCCAGCAGACTCTAGCCTCGCCTGTGCGCACCCGGTCGCATGTAGGTGCCGAACTTTAGTTCGGCTCCGCGATCCGTGGACGCAATACCCGGCCTTGACCCGCTCAAAACCGGACACCCGCTCCTGCAACCTCCTTTGTTTTGCCGTGCCTTTCCTTCACAATAGAAGGCTCGCAGCGCGCTGCCGCAGCTCGCACTGCGCCATCATCTTTCGTTGAGGAGCCCTCGCTTGCGCATCTCGGTAATTGGCTGTGGTTACGTAGGTCTGGTCACCGGCGCCTGTCTCGCCGAAGCCGGTCACGAAGTCGTCTGTACCGACATCAACACCGAACGCATCGCCAAACTCAACGCCGGCGAAGTCCCCATCTACGAGCAACACCTCGGCGAAATTCTCACCTCCGCGCGAAAGGCCGGAAAAATCTCCTACACCTCCAACATCGGTGACGCCATTCGTGCCGGGGACGCCATCTTCATCTGCGTCGGCACGCCCCCGAAGGAATCCGGAGAAGCCGACCTGAGCGCGATCGATCACGTCGCTCGCACCATCGCCGCCGAAGCCCAATCACCCAAGCTCGTCGTCGAAAAAAGCACCGTCCCTGCCCGCACAGGGATTGAACTCAGCCGCGCCCTCGCTGCTTACTCCCGCGGCGGCACAATAAAATTCCGCGTCGCTTCCAATCCCGAATTCCTCCGCGAAGGCACCGCCGTTTACGATTTCTTCCATCCTGACCGCATCGTCGTCGGCGTCGATGACCCTGCCGCAGCCGAGGAATTGCGGGAAATCTATCGCCCCATTCTCGACCGAAAATTCCATTGCCCCATCCACAACGGCGCGTGTCCAACCGGTCCCAAAGCCGAGTATATCGTCACCAGCATCAACAGCGCCGAACTTATCAAACACGCTTCCAACTCTTTCCTGGCCCTAAAAATCAGCTACGCCAACGTTATCGCCGATCTTTGCGAACGTATCGGTGCCGACGTCGAGGAAGTCACCCACGCCATGGGCCTCGACCCCCGCATTGGCACGCAATTTCTCAAAGCCGGCCTGGGCTTCGGCGGCTTCTGCTTCCCCAAAGACGTTCAGGCTTTCATTCATCTCTCTTCCACCGTAGGCATCGATTTCGACATCCTGAAAGCCACCGAACGCGTCAACAAGCAGCGCATCGAACGCTTCCTCGAAAAGATTCACAAAGCCTTGTGGGTCGTAAAAGGAAAACGCCTCGCCATCCTGGGTCTGGCCTTCAAGGCCAACACCGACGACATCCGTTTCGCCCCCGCCCTGGACGTGGTACAAAAACTCCTCAACGAAGGCGCCCATCTCCACGCCAGTGACCCCGAAGCCATCGCCGGCACCCGCAAACTCTTCCCGCAAATCCAGTATCACGACGATCCTTACGAGACCCTCCGCAACGCTGACGCCGCCCTCATCTGCACCGAGTGGGACATCTTCAAAAAAATCGACTGGGAGCGCGCCGGAAATTTAATGGCCCGTAAGCTGGTCATCGATGGTCGTAACCTCTACTCGCCAGGCAAAATGCGCGACCTCGGCTTCGAATACTATTCCTTTGGCCGCCAGTAGCTGCCCAAACCACAACGCACATTACGACATCCCGCCTAGGTACAACTCGCCACCTGTCCTCTTGTCCAGTGTTTCTATGCTGGTACGCGCGTACTATAGCTGCCCCGCCCCGCCAGCCTGAACATACAGATGATACGGGGAACCACCAACACTGAGGGCTCCTGGGGGCCACCAGCAAATCTTCTTCGCGGGTGCGTAAGCTATGTCCACAATTCTGAAAGATGCAGAACTCTCCGCCGGTGCGCACCAAGTCGCTCCGCAGACCACTCCGCCAGCGGTACCGGATTCTCGCTCTATCGCGGCTCCCGCCGAGCCGCCCTCCAAACCGCAGCCCGTGGCTCTCGAGGTCAACGTTACCGTCAACGGCGCCCGCACCCTCGAAGGCAGCGACAAGCGCGAACCCTTTTCCGAGTCCACCAAGACCGTCCTCGTCTTTGGCAACGGCGCCGTGATTCGTCTGCAATCTTCCGTCGCCCCGGGCCAGCTGCTCTTCCTCACCAACGAAAAAACCAAGAAAGAAGTCGTCTGCCAGGTCGTAAAATCAAAAAATTACCGCAGCGTCAGCGGCTACGTCGAACTGGAATTTACCGAGCCAGTCATCGGTTTCTGGGGCATGCGTTTCCCCGGCGACCGCCTCGCTCCGGCAGCCGCCGCGCCGGTGACTCCGGCGCCTATTGCCACGCCGCCCCTGCCGGCCGCTGGTACGCCATCTGCGCCCTCCGCGATTGCTCCTTCGCCCACCGCTCCTGCTCAAAAGAGCTCCACTGTCGTCGCGGCCCAGGACGCCAAAGCTCCCGCCTCCTCCACTGCTCCGCACGTTCCGTCTTCAGACGTGTTGCCTGCAGGAGCGCTGCGGTCGCCTGTTTCAAAATCTGCTCCCGTGCCCGTCGACTCCGCCGCACCTGCCACTCCGTTGCCACCCGCTTCTCCCGTGACGCCGTTCCCCACCAAGCCAAACGTCTCGGTAAGCTCCACGGCCTCTAGCTCCGTTCTTTCGCTGCCTCCCGTGCTCACCCTCCCGCGCGCTTCGGAGCCCAAGCCCAGCCCGCTTTCCTCCACTGTGATGCTCGCTCCCGAGCCAGCCAAACCCGTCGCTCCTTCTCCCATTTCCGCTAAACCCTCACCGGAGGATCCTACTGCGGCACTAAAAGCGGAGAACGCCCGTCTCCAGCAGCAACTCGCCTCCTTCCTTTTCCCGGAAAGCAAACAGTCCGTTCCCCTTGCCGCCGTCGAGCATCCCGCTGCCCCCAAGCCCGCTGCGGAAACCGCCGCCAAAATTCTTGAAATTGCTCACACCGGCGTTTCCCCGGTTTCGCCCGCCGCCCCTCAAGGGGTCGAGCCGGGGTCCACGCCAACCAAACCCTCCGCAACTCCCGCTCCTCCGCCCGTCATAGCCGCGCAACCTTCAGTTCCCGCTAAAGCGCCGACCACAGCTCTTACTTCGCTCTTTGAACACGAGGAACTCAAAATTCCCTCGTGGCTGGAACCTCTCGCGCGCAACGCCGCGATTCCCGCACCACCTCCACAGGCCACGCCAGACTCGTCCGCCGCCGCTTTCAAGCACGAATCCCATGTCAGCGCGCCAGGATCGGCTTCCCTCGCACTTGTTCCGCCGCTCGACGACGCTGTCGGCGCGAAGGCCTCGCCTTCGCAAACCCTCTCATCGTTGTTCATCGCTTCGGAAACCCCGGACGCGCAAGCAACTTCACCGCGCCAGGAATCCACCTCGCTGGAAATCTCCACGCATGACTTTGATTTCCACCAGCATTCCTCGTCCGAACCGGCTTCTCACGAAGATCAGCTCGAAGACGAAAGTCTGCCTGCTCTTCCCGAGCCCAACTTCGGTTCTGGCCTTCGCCTCGGCGAACAATCCGCCGATGGCGCCCCACACTCCAGCAAGAAACTCCTCTTCGCGGTCGCCGCCGCCGTCGTCCTGGCCGGCTTGGGCGGCCTCTGGTACACCGGAAAAGGCGCACCGATTCTCAACGCCGTGCTAGGTTCCACGAAGAGCAGCCCGTCCTCGCTGACCTTGACCAGTTCCGCATCCTCAGCGCCGGCTCCGCTGGGCAACGCGCCATCTTCCGCCACCACGCCTGCTAACTCGGGCCTCCCCGCCGTCGCTGCCAACGTACCTGCCTCGGCTGCCATCAAAGATAAGGCCGCTACTCCCGCGGCCCTCAGCGCCAACCTGGTGGTTTCCCCGAATCGCGCGGCGGCGCCAACCGCCGCCGCCCCCGTCTCGGCCGCGCCGACGACCACTGTCCAGCCCACCGTCCAGCCTTCAGCCTCCGCGCAAAAGCGCCCCTCTTTAGGCGACGTTCACCTCGCTTCGCCCACGGTCGCACGCCGAACCGACGACTCCTCCGTCAGCGATGCCGATCCCACGCTAAACGGTTCCGCAACGCCAGCGGATGCCCCAGTCTCCCAGGGTTTCACCGCCAATTCCGGCCCCGCCGCACCCAGCGCACCCATTCCCATCGGGGGCGACGTCAAGGCTGCCAAACTCCTAAAATCCGTGCCTCCCGTCTATCCCGCATTCGCCAAAACGCAACGCGTGAGCGGCGACGTCAAAATCGACGCCCTCATCGACGCCGCCGGCAAAGTCACCACCATGAAAGTCGTCGGCGGACCAGTCATGCTCCACCAAGCCGCCATGGACGCACTCCGCCAATGGCACTACCAACCCGCCACCCTGGACGGCAGTCCCGTCGCCATGCACCTCACCGTCACTATCCAATTCCGCATCCAGTAGCCGCTCTCGTTTTCTGCGCCTTGGTTGACTCTGGCACACTTGCGCCTTGCCTCCTTGCGGCGAGGACACTTCGGTTCGTATACTGGTCACCCGGACAAATGACGTCCCGCGAGTGGGTAGCTCGCTAAACTGGACGCCGTTTATCCTCGATTCAAACGCCACGGTCATATTCCCGCAGGTCAGCTTTGCTCTGCGGCAAAACGCGTGTGCGTGCGTTGGGCCGGGCCGCGAAACGCTGCATCACCCGCAAGCCCGGAGAGTTTAGGAGACTGCGCATGTCCGAGTTGCTGACACACGAAGAATTGAACGTCTACGAAAATGCCGAAGCGCGTTTTGAAATCGCCGCCAAGAAATTGAATCTCGAACAAGGTCTCTATCGCTATCTAAAACATCCCAGCAAGGAAGTTACCCTCTACATCCCCGTCGGCATGGACAACGGAACCCTCGAAGTCTTCACTGGCTATCGCGTTTTGCACTCCACCGTGCGGGGCCCCGGCAAGGGCGGCATCCGCTTTGCTCCCGACGTGACCCTCGACGAAGTCCGCGCCCTCGCCACCTGGATGACCTGGAAATGCGCGGTCGTCAACATTCCTTTTGGCGGCGCCAAGGGCGGTGTGATCTGCAATCCGCAAAAAATGTCCAAGCTCGAACTGGAGCGCCTCACCCGCCGCTACACCGCGGAACTGGCCGATTGGCTCGGCCCAGAAAAAGACGTTCCCGCCCCGGACGTCGGCACCAACGAACAAACCATGGCCTGGGTCATGGACACCTACGCCATGCACCTCGGTCAAGCCACCACCGCCGTCGTCACCGGCAAGCCCATTGAACTGGGCGGCTCCGCTGGCCGCCGCGAAGCCACCGGCCGCGGCGTGATGATGTGCTGCAACAAAGCCATCGCCAAGCTCGGCATCAAGAAAGAAGGCTGCCGCGTCATCATTCAGGGCTTCGGCAACGTCGGCTCCCTGGCTGCGGAATTGATGCAGAAAGCCGGCTACAAAATCGTGGGCCTGGCCGACATCGGCGGCGGCCTGTACAACGAGAATGGCTTCGACGTTCCCAAGGTCATCGATTGGGTGTACACCCAGAAAAAATCCCTGCAGGATTTTCCCTCAGGCGGAGCGAAAATGAGTTCGCGCGACGTGCTCTTTCAACCCTGCGACATCGTCATTCCCGCGGCCATCGAAAATCAAATCACCGAAAAAAACGCCAGCCAGGTGCAGGCCAAAATCCTGTGCGAAGGCGCCAACGGCCCCACTACCTCGCAAGCCGACGCCATCATCGACGCCAAGGGCATTTTTACCGTCCCCGACATTCTCGGTAATGCTGGCGGCGTTACCGTCAGCTATTTTGAGTGGGTGCAGGACCGCCAGGGCTTTTTCTGGCGCGAAAGCGAAGTCAACGAGCGCCTCCTCGACGTCATGGACAATGCCTTCGACCAGGTGGTGCATTACGCCGAAACCCATCACGTCAACAATCGAATTGCAGCCTATATGCTGGCCATCGACCGCGTCGCCAACGCCCTGCGCCTCCGCGGAATCTACGCCTAGACGGGCGGCCCGCGCGTACACTTAACCGCGTCCACGCGGGCACGACTGCCGGCTTGTGGCTCCCGAAAGGTGCCCGGATCGGGGTCCCATGCTCAGGGACGCAACGCCCAGCCGGTCCTCGCATTTTGATTGTTTTCTTGCTGGCGCACCCGGAGCGAAATGTGTATGCTTCCGCTCCGCAGCGCGCGTGCCCCGCGAACGCGCTGCCACTAGCGCCCATGTTCGAACATTCCGTAATACCCGGCCACCTCAAGAGCGAAGACCACCATCGCCGTGAAATTTGTGCCGCTGGCCGTTGGATGTACGAGCGCGGCTACATTGTGGCCTGCGAGGGAAATCTGTCAGTTCGCCTACCCGGCAACCACATCCTCACCACCCCAACGTGCATGAATAAAGGCACTCTGCAGCCTAGCGATCTGGTGGTCACCGATCTGGACGGCCGGCAAATTTCCGGAGAGAAAAAATTCTCCTCGGAATTGGCCATGCATCTCCTGTTTTACCGCATGCGCCCGGATGTGAATGCCATCTGCCACGCGCACCCTCCTACGGCTACCGGTTTCGCGGTTGCGGGCCGGGCTCTGGACCAGGCGCTGCTTCCCGAAGTGATTATTGGTCTGTGCCAAATTCCCCTGGTGCGTTACGGCACGCCTGGAACTCCCGAACTCAGCGCCGCGCTCGAACCTTTTGTAGCCCATTACGACGCCATGCTGCTGGCCAATCACGGTGCGGTCACCTGTGCGCCGGATTTGCTCACCGCATTCTTCCGCATGGAAACCATCGAGCATGCCGCGAAAATCACTCTGGCTGCCGAAGCTGTGGGCACCCCGGAACTGCTCTCCGGCCGCGAGGTGGCGAAATTGATGGCCGCGCGCTCGCGCTACTCCGTGGAAACTCCCCCGGGCGGTGGCGCGGAACTGCCCATCACCAGCGACAGTGTGGACAAAGAGGATGAACCGGTCACTTTGACGCGCAGCGAACTCGACGCCCTGATCGACGAAGCGGTACGCAAAGACCGCGCCCGCCGCTGATTTCCTCCGCAAAGTCGCAAGAACAATTCAAAAGAAGCCGAAGATAAGTAGAATGAGCCATGGATAAGGGACGGCTGGAAGCCTTCAGCGACGGCGTGATCGCCGTGATCATTACAATTATGGTGCTGGAGTTGAAGGTCCCGCAGGGAACGGATTGGGCGGCGCTGCGCCCGCTGCTTCCCGTTTTCCTGACCTATCTGCAGAGCTTTATCTACGTGGGAATTTACTGGAACAATCACCACCACATGCTGCAGGCCTGCCAGAAAGTGAATGGCCGGGTGCTGTGGGCCAATTTGCATTTGCTGTTCTGGATGTCGCTGGTTCCGGTGGTCACTGGCTGGATGGGCGCAAATCATAACGCTGCGCTGCCGGTGGCTTTGTATGGTGTGGTGCTGCTGATGACCGGCATTGCCTACACCATTTTGGCGCGCGAATTGGTCGCGCTTCATGGCCAGAATTCTCCGCTGGGTATCGCCCTGGGCCGCGACGATAAGGGAAAGCTCTCCCTTGCTTTGTATAGCGTGGCCATCGGGCTTTCTTTCGTGAACACCCGGCTGGCGGTGGCCCTGTATGTCGGGGTCGCGATCATGTGGATTGTTCCCGATCCGCGCATCGAGAAACGCATTGCGGAGTAAATGCAGCGGCACACAAATCGCATATCTTATTGTAAATAGAATACTTAAATGATACTGCGTAGTATGGGCCCTGGTACATTTCTCGTAAGTGTTCATTCTGCTGGAGTTACTGGAAGGCATGTTTGTAAGTGTTGCAACTGCTCGGGTTATGGGAGCACATTTGGTACGAAATTGCGAAATTTGGATTTTGCGTGTTGATTCTATTGGGGTTACAAATTGTGAGTTTGCCAATCCTGGAAGTGCGGATTCTAAAGGGTTTACGGGAGAATTCTGGCGGGAGCCGCTGACTGCGGAGCGTTTCTGGACGGCCGGATCGGAGGCGGCGTACGTTCTGGCGAACATGGTGGAAGCTAGCACATTATTACGTACTTGTCAACAGTATTTAGTAATACCGTTCGAATCACAAACATGGTTGGGGGAGCGCTGAGCAAGGTCAAAATCCGCACCCTTGCAAAAATGCGCAAGGGTGCGGCACCCGAAATTCAACTGCCAGAAAAACCCAACGCCCACCCGGCGTTATGTCGCTATCTTGCTACTAGCGGGTATTGAGTCGAGGAACATAAAATAGAAGCTATCGTGATCGAGCAAAAAATTAACGAATTCTTTGGCGATAGCGAGGCTACCGGCTTCGGAACGGGCTGGTGGAGCGGGATCTT
>DATFYV010000325.1:0-9545 GCA_035314845.1 Candidatus Acidiferrum sp. | reverse complement strand
GCGATGCGAATCTGCCTGCTTATGCTTGGTAAGACGCGGCGTGCGGAGATGCGCACGGTCATCGACGACTACGTTAAACGCATCAGCCATCACGCGGGAATTGAAGTGTTGGAAGTGCGCAATCTGGAGGCGGCGCTGAAGAAGCTGGATGCCGATCGCGCTGCGGCGGTGGTGTTGCTAGATGCCGGAGGGAAGCCGCTCGATTCTCACGGTTTTGCCAAATGGATTGCGGAATTGCGCGACCGCGGGCTGCGCGAACTCATTTTTCTGTGCGGGGACGCGGAGGGATTTCCGGAGGAGTTACGTAAACGCGCGCAGCATAAGATTTCGCTGGGCCCAATGACGTTTTCGCACGAACTGGCGCGGGTGATGGTGGCGGAGCAGCTGTACCGGGCGTTCGCAATTCTTTCCGGGAGCCCCTACCCGAAATAACGCGGCTGGTGTACAAACATAAAGACCATGTCCATCCGAATTTCAGCAGACCACGGCGCGCCCTCCGCGTCCATCGAGATACCGTTGGCGAAACCATTGCCGGACTACGACCTTGAGCAACTGGAGCAGCCGACGCCGCGCGATGTCGACGCGGTACTGGTGTCGCAGGGTTTCCGCGATTTAGTGGATGACGCACGCGGGGTGCTGCTCGACCTGCTGGCGCATCCTCCGCGTGATGCGCATTCCCCGGAAAACGCCAGTCTGGATTTCACGCATCAAGCGCCGCCGCCCCTGGAGCTGGCGCAGCTTACCGGCGCCATTTGTCCCGGGGACGATGAGGTGTACCGGCCTGGATTGTGGATCGTTTTGCGCGACCCTCATGCGCCGGCCCATACGCCGCTGCCGCACGGTACGCAGGAACGCGTTGCGGCAATTGCGGCGGAGTTGGTCAAGCGTCTCGAACTGGCGTAATACCCTATCGCCTCATCTATTTCTGTCCGCGTCGTGTGCTTCTTCCGGCTGCAACTTCTGGCGGGCGAAGAGCTTGGCGACATTTTCCAGCGTGTCGATCTCAGCGACGAGCTTGTCTGGGCGTAACCGTACGATGCGCGGAAAGCGCAAGGCGTAGCCGCTGTTGTGGCGGTTCGATTTCTGAATATTGTTAAAGGCCACTTCCAGCACGACGTTGGGTTCGACGATGCGGCGATAACCCTGGTCCTCCACGGTGTGCTGCAGAAAATATTCTGTGTATTCGAGAATCTCAGCGTCTGTTAGCCCTGAATAGGCCTTGCCGATATTCAACAAATGTTCTCCATCGCGGACGGCAAAGGTGTAATCGGAGAGCACCTCATGGCGCTTGCCGTGGCCATATTCAACAGCGGTGACCACCACATCCAAGGTTGCGAACGGCTCTTTCAGCTTGAACCAGTAGCCACCACGGCGTCCCGGGGTGTACGGAGAATCCGCGACCTTGGCGACGATTCCTTCATGACCGGCGGCGAGGGCATTGCGAAATGCCACGGAGACTTCTTCGGCGGAGCGGCACGGAACTCGCTCAGCAACACGCAACGCCGGCGAAACGCTCGTGAAAACTACATCGAGACGCGTTTTTCTATTGGCTAAAGGCTCATCCAACAACAGCGCGCCATCCTGATAGAGCAAATCGAAGGCGACAAACTTTACGGGAATATCGTGCTGCAGGAACATATCCACGCGCTTGCGTCCCAGGCGTTTCTGCAATTCAGTGAACGGCAAGGGACGCGCATCGTGCCAGGCGAGAATTTCGCCATCGAGAATTAGTTCGCCCGGCAACGCTGCCAGTGGCTTGACCAGTTCCGGGAATTCCACCACTTCATCCAGCGTGCGGGAGAAAACACGTACTTTCCCGTGCTGATCCTTGTGGACCTGCGCGCGAATGCCATCGTATTTTTCCTCCACGAGGAGGGCTTGTGTTTCCACGCCCGCCAACTCTTTATCGAATAGATGTTCGGCGGTCTCAACCGGGGCGGCGAGCATGAATCCCAGTGGGCGAAACAAGCGCGCCGTTGCGTCAGAGAGCCTATCTTCTGCGGCGAGCGTCAGAGTTTCGGCGATGTCGCCGGTCAGCATATTGGCGCGGCGCACGTCCGTGAGTGGGCGCTCGTAAGCTTTGGCGATGGCTTCTTCGACAAAACTTTCTTTCGACCCGATGCGCAAATCCCCGGTGATAATTTTTACGAGGTATTTCGCGTCGCCGGCGCTGGCGTCGGCAAAGGCCTGGCGCAGAAGGTCGGCTTTTTGCGTTTGGACGCTGGCGGCTGCGAGTTGCACAAATAGCTCCGCTACGTCGGCGAGCGGGATATCGCCGTCGCGATGCGAGCTGCGGAGCAATTCCTCGGTCATGTCGCCGAGGTCGCCGTGCTTGCGGTAGGTCTTCCAGAGATTCTCATCGGTTCTGCCGGCGGCCTCGGCGATCGCACGAGTGAGGTTGGCTCCGCCGATACCGAGCGTGCGCTCGTCATGGCTGGCGAAGGCGCGCGCGGAGAGAAAACGGGCGGCGAGGGCGGCGTCGGTTGTGCTCAAAGATTTGAAGTAGTCGCTGATGAGGCGCAGCTTTTCCAGTTTTTTTGTGGTGGCGCCCACGGCGTCGGCGGTTTGGACGAATTCTCGCATATGTGGCTAAAGCCGGGGCAAGCAGGGGAGCAGCGTGGTGCGCCCCTACAAAAGCGATAAGGCTCGCCGACGCACGTGGTCAACGCGGAGCTGCGCTTCGCGTTGCGATTGCGACTTGCATCGGCTGACACTGCGGACACCAGAACGTGGTGCGCGCTTCGAGGCCCTGCTTGTACGATTCGATGGGCGTAGCGCATCGCCGGCATGGCTGACCGCGCCGTCCATAGACCCACAAGCGCTCGTCGCTGCTGGCGCGGCCCGTGGTGCTGCGAAGTCCAGCGTAAGTGGTGATTTGGTCGCGGGAATTCTCCGTGACGTTGGCGAGGAGGAATTTTCTAGCCGTGGCGACCAGGCAATTTAATTCCTCTGCGGTCAGGGTGCTTACGAGGCGGAACGGATTTATGCCGCAGGCGAAACAAGTCTCGGACTTAAAGATGTTGCCGATGCCGGCGATGAGCGACTGCGTCAGCAGTGCAACTCCAACTTCGAGATCGCCATTTGCGCGCAATTGCGCTACTGAGCGTTCGGGATCGAATTGCGCCGTTAGCACATCCTGGCCCAATGTTCTAAAGCCCTCGCGGCGGCGCAGCGTGTCCGGCGTGTGAAATTCCGCGATGGGCACGTTGAAGGCGACGGCCCAAATTGCTTCGGTTTTCAGCACGATACGCATGTGGATGGAGCGGCGCTGCCAGGTTTCACCCGGGCGATAGATGTGCCAGCTGCCGCTCATGAGCATGTGGGAAAGCAAAATCAAGTCGCCGGACAAATACAAGAGCAGCCATTTTCCTTGGGATCGTACTTTCTCGACTATGCGGCCGGTAATGCCGGAATCGACATCGACGCGCGCTAGTTTTGGCAGGACACTGTCGAAGCCGGTGACGAGCTGTCCCGCGAGGGCGCGATGGAGCGTACGCGCGGTGCGAAAAAGTGTGTCGCCTTCGGGCATTATGCGGTTCCTGTGATTTCGGGATCGAGGTCGTCGGCTTCGGCATCGTTGGCGGATGCGTCCAAAGCATCGCTTGACGTTTCGCTGGCGATGGGCGAGACGCGGCGCATCTGGAAACCCAGAGTGGTGTTGACGAATCCGGCTTGTTCGAGGAAGCGCGCCAGGAAGTGTTCGCGGGCGGGGAGGTCGTCGATGGTACCGATGAGCAAGCCGGTTCTGCGGCCTTGCCTGCGGATGGCGATTTCCGCGAGCTTTTTGGCGAGTTCGCGGGCGAACCGCGATCGTTCCGGTTCCGACTCCGGGAGAAAGACGCGCAATGCGGGATTTCTGCGGCGGAAGAATGACGCGAGCGTGCCGTTGATCAAGATTACTCCGGCGCCGCTGGTGCGAGAAAGTGAAGGAAGAGAGTTGGGGGAGGCTGGATTTCCAGCATCTTGGGCGGCTTCGGAACCTTTGTGTGGCCACGGAAGCAGCGTGCCATAGGGATTCGCGGGGTCGGTGGCGGCGAGGAAAAGAACTTCGGGAGTGTGCGGTTCGGAGCGCAGGCTGCGCAGCATGTCGACGGCGGCGGGCATGGCGAATTGCGCGGCACCGAGTCCTGAGACGAACATGCCGCGGCGGACCCATCCGCTGTCTTCCATGGTTTTCAGTGCGGGATAAATTGCCGGGTAGCCGCGCGGGATATTTTCCGCGATGGCAGTTTCGCGAAGGACGATGCCGTGGCGCACGAGCAATTGTTGCGCGATGTTGGCGCTCCACTGGGTAACGGTGATTGCCGCGGCGATACGTTGGCAAATCAGCGACCAGCGGCCTTGCGCGGGACCGCCGCCCGCGGTTCGGGAGCGCAGACGACGCAGAAACTCGGGCGAACCTGGAGGGCTGCCGGAGCCGGGGGGTGCACCGTCGAGTGTTGCCCCACGTTCGTGCCTTGTTTCGCGCGGGCGCAGTAAATCGCGGAGAGGATGGAAAGTGTCGTTGCTGATTTGGCCGGACCAGACTAGTTCCGAGAGGGCATCGCGGGTTTCGCCAGGGAAGCCGGCGCCCAGCGCGGAATGGATCGCGGTGAAAAAGGATGCACCCGTTTGCGCGAGAAACTGTACGATTTGCGTGGCCTTTTCGGAGAGCGGCGCGCCTTCTCGGCGTAATTCAAGCGGTGGAAGGAGCAGGGGAAGCGATTCGGTTAGATAAAGCGCTACGCGGCCGTCGCGATCACCGATTTGTTCCAAGCCAAGCCAGACCACCTGGCCACTGGCCATCAGCGTGTCGAGATCGCCTTGGCGGTAGTCGGCGATGCGCGCGGGAAGAATTTCACGCTCCAGTTCGGAGACGAGAACGGCTGCGCCTTGCAGATTTTCGACGGTGTCGAGGAGAGCTTCCGGGCCGCGGCGGCGTACCGTGACGCCTTGCCAGCGTGCTGTGAGCCGCGCGAAGGTGCGTTGCTCGACCGGTTCGATTTCGCGGCGGAGGCGGGCGAGGCTCTTGCGGCGGATTTGCTGCAGCACGTCCGGGTCGCACCACTCGCGATGCGTGCCGCCGGGGCGGAATTCGCCTTGGAGCAATTTGCCGAGGCCGTGCAGAGTATGCAGCGCGGCTTCGATCATGGAGGGCGGCAGCCCGTAGCGGGAGGCGAGGTCGGAGGTGGTGAAAGGGCCATGGGTACGCGCGTAACCGCGGAGGATTTCGCGCAGCGGATCATCGCTTGGTGAAAGGAACGCTTCAGCAAGGCCGGGAGGAAGCGGGGTACCGAGGGCGTCGCGGTAACGGGAAGCATACTCGACGGGGATGTAGCGGGTATCGCCGGCGATGCGTACACGGACGGCGCGGCGGGAGTCTGTTAAATCGGTGATCGTGGCGGCAACTTCCGTGGTCTCGCTGCGGGAGGCGATTTCGGCTTCGGAGAGATCGCCGAGTTTCAGCAACAAATCGTGGACGCCATCGATGTGCCGGGCGCGATATTCCGGCTCGAGGGACTGCAAACGGGCTTCGATTTCGTCGAGGGCGGCAGCATCGAGAAGTTCGCGGAGGTCGCTGTCGCCAAGAAGTTCTTCGAGTTGTGATTGGTCGATGGAGAGGGCTTGTGCGCGACGCTCGGCGAGTGGGGCGTCGCCATCGTAAATGTAATTGGCGACGTAGGAGAAGAGAAGCGAGGCGGCGAAGGGAGACGGCTTGTCGGATTCGACGTGGGTGACGCGGATCGCGCCGCGCTGAATCGCTGCGAGAATGCTGGACGCCGCGGGCAGATTGAAAATGTCGCGGATGCACTCGCGATAGGCTTCAAGAAGGATGGGGAAAGTGGAGAACTGCGCGGCGACGGCCAGCAAGTCGGCGGCGCGCTTGCGTTGTTGCCAGAGCGGAGCGCGCATTCCGGCACGGCGTCTTGGCAAGAGTAACGCGCGTCCGGCGGCTTCGCGAAATTTTGCGGCGAAAAGCGAAGTGCTCCCGAGTTGGCGCAGAACTAAATCCTTGAATTCAGCGGGGGTGGGCAGCAAGTCTTCGGAGCGAATATTTTCATCACTGTCGGGCACCCGCACTACGAAACCATCGTCGGACCAGAGAGATTCGACTTCGAGGCCGCGGTCGGCGCGTAGTTTCGCGGTGACGGCCATGCACCAGGGAGCGTGAATGGGACGCCCGAAGGGCGTAAGGACGCAGACTCGGCGATCGCCCATTTCGTCGTGGCACACTTCGATGACGATGTCTTCATCGCTGGGAATGCGCCCTGTGGCGGTGCGCTGATCTTCCAGATATTTCAAGAGATTTTCTGCGGCGTTGACGTCGAGGCTGTGTTCCTCGACGAGCTTGGTGAAGGCGACTGGGCGCGGTAATTGCAAAAGCTCGCGAGTCATCTCGCCGATCTTTCTGCCGAATTCGGCGGGGCGACCAGCGGCCTCGCCCTTCCAGAAGGGCATTCGGCCGGGTTCGCCGGGCGCAGGTGAGACAACGACCTGATTGTGAGAGATTTCCTCGATGCGCCAGGTGGAGGCGCCGAGGATGATGGTGTCGCCTTGGCGGCTCTCGAAGACCATTTCTTCGTCGAGTTCGCCGACGCGCGCGCCGCGTGTTGCTCCGGCCAGAAATACGCCATAGAGGCCGCGATCCGGGATCGTGCCGCCGTTAATGATGGCCACGCGTTGTGAGCCTCGGCGCGTCGTTAATTTATTTTTTACGCGGTCCCACGTGATGCGCGGACGAAGGTCTGCGAATTCATCGGATGGATAGCGGCCGGAAAGCATGTCCAGGACGCTGTCGAAGATGGAACGCGTCAGCGCTGCGTATGGCGCGGAGGAGCGGACTAGATCGAAGAGATCCTCTACCCTCCAATCGTCGAGGGACACGATGGCCACGATTTGCTGTGCCAGGACGTCGAGCGGGTTGCGCGGGTAGTGGACGGACTCGACGTGCCCCTGATACATGGCGCGGGTGATGGCGGCGCAGGCGACCAGGTCGGCGCGAAATTTCGGGAAAATGATGGCGTTGCTGATAGCGCCCACATGGTGGCTGGCGCGGCCGACGCGTTGCATGCCGCTGGCGACGGAGGGTGGCGATTCGATCTGGATAACAAGGTCGATGGCGCCCATGTCGATGCCGAGTTCGAGCGAGGAGGTGGCCACGATGGCGCGTAGGGTACCGAGTTTCAGGCGGTCTTCAATTTCCTTGCGTTGCGCTACGGCGACGCTCCCGTGATGAGCGCGCACCAGTATTTCGTCGGCGAGTTCGTTGATGGCGCCGGAAATGCGTTCGGCGAGGCGGCGGCTGTTGACGAAAATCAGTGTCGAGCGATGTTTTTGTATTTGCTCGAGGAGTTTTGGATGGATGGCGCTCCAGATGGAACGCCGCACCGGGCCCTGGGATGCCGGACCGCTGGGTAGCGTATCGAGTTCTTCCAGGCGGGTCATGTGCTCGATGGGAACTTCGACGCGAAGGTCGAGACGCTTTGGCGCGCTGGCATTAATGATGGTGACGGGACGATAGACCGGCGCGAAAGCTGCAGATTCAAATTCGGCGAGGGCCTCTTCGGGGACTTCGGTGCTCAGTGCCTCTCCGTCGCTGATTTCGGACGTTGGACTGGAGGGTGCAGCTTTATTTTTTGCAGTGTTATTTTTCGTGGCAGGTCGCTGGTGCGCAATTTGTTGCTGGGAGACGTCGGCGCCGCCGAGAAAACGCGCGACTTCTTCGAGAGGGCGCTGCGTGGCGGAGAGGCCGATGCGCTGGAGCGGACGGCCCGCGAGATGTTCGAGGCGCTCGATGGAGAGGGCGAGATGCGAGCCACGCTTGGTGGGGACGATGGCGTGAATTTCGTCGATGACCACGACTTCCACTGAACGCAAGGCTTCGCGAGCGTTCGAGGTCAGAAGAAGATACAGCGATTCCGGAGTGGTAATTAGAATGTCGGCGGGGTGGCGTTGAAAACGTGCGCGTTCGGCGGGTGGAGTGTCTCCCGTGCGGATGGAGATAGATGGCTGGTGAAATTCGGCGCTGAGACGCTGCGCAGCTTGTGCGATGCCCACGAGCGGAGCGCGCAGGTTGCGTTCCACGTCCACGGCGAGGGCTTTGATGGGCGAGATGTACACGACGCGGCAGCGCCGCGCTTCGGCAGGGGCTGGGGTGAACATAATGCGATTGATGCACCAGAGAAAAGCAGCGAGAGTCTTGCCCGTGCCGGTGGGAGCGAGAATCAGCGTGGATTCGCCGCGCGCGATGGCGGGCCAGCCGGCGAGCTGCGGACTGGTGGCCGAAGGAAACACAGCCTCAAACCACTCGCGGACGGCGCGATGAAAAATGCCGAGCGCGTCTGCGGCGGGCGCATCGATTTCGGGCGCGAGTTTGTCGTGCTTAGACACGGCTGGAGCGGGGGGCCCTCTCTGGCGGTAGACAGTTTAGATGCTGCAGGACGGATTGGGTATGCGTGGTGGCTGCGTGGAGCGAATCGGGTGTCCTGGACTTCGGACCGACCGTGGAGGGTGGACCGAGTGAATGAAATGGGAGTGAGAGCGGTGAAAGAGGGGCCATGAGGCATTCTCGCATATTCGCTTTTTGTTCGTCTATGATGGGCCGAGATGGGCCCGGATCTTCATCGTTCTGCGGCCTGCTTTTGTGACAAGTCGCGCAAAAAACGCTCAGGGTAAACCGCCACACTCCACAAAAGGACGACTCTGTCGCTGCCGGGCCATTTAAGTTGAAACTTCTTGGTGTTCTGCGAATCAATATCCGTGACGGCTGAACGGGATTCCACGATTGGTTGTTTAGAGGATTAGCAGGACATTCGCTTCGAGGAGAGGGCAAAAATGACTGGCAAGTTCTGGCGGGGATTAGTGTGTGCGGTTGGGCTCGCAGTAGTTGCAGGAACTGCGAATGCGCAGTTTAAGGACTTGGCTGCGCCGGAGACTTCGCGTCAGATGTACAAGACCGCGCAGGTCGATGGGCTAAAGATATTTTATCGCGAGGCGGGGCCGAAGGAGGCGCCGACGATTGTGCTGTTGCACGGTTTTCCGTCGTCATCGCATATGTTTCGCGAGTTGATTCCGCGATTGAGCGATAAATTTCGCGTGGTGGCCCCGGACTATCCGGGATACGGGTATAGTGACCAGCCTTCGCCGGCGCAGTACGCGTACACATTCGATCATTTAACGGACACCGTGGATCACTTGCTCGATCAGATCGGCGTGCAAAAATATTCGATTTACATTATGGATTACGGAGCGCCGGTGGGGTTCCGGCTGGCCACGCGGCATCCGGAAAAAATTCAAGCCATCGTCACGCAGAGCGGAAACGCGTATGACGAGGGTCTGGGGCCATTCTGGGCGGAATATTTTTATCCGTTGTGGAAGGAACGTAATGCGGCCACGGAAGCCCAGACGGCGAAGCTCTTGACGTTTGCCACCACGAAGTATCAGTACACGCAGGGATATCGCAATCCCGAGCACGTAAGTCCGGATGCGTATTATTCGGACCAGCAGATTCTAGACCGTCCGGGAAACGACCAGGTGCAACTATCGCTGGCCTACGATTACCGCAC
>DATFYV010000324.1:0-5356 GCA_035314845.1 Candidatus Acidiferrum sp. | reverse complement strand
ATGGCCTCAGGGATGGGCGGAGAAGGAGGTGTGGGTTCCCCGGGTGCGCCGCATCCGGCTATCAGCAACGACGCCAAAAAGACACAACATGCTACGGTCCAAGCGGCAATGCGGAGCGACGGTCGAGATGGGGTTTGTGCGGACCAACATTGGAAGCGGCGCGGCGGGGCTGGCGGCATGCGGCTGGTGCTTCCTTATAAAATGTAGCGACTCAAATCCTGGTTCTTGACGATGTCGGCAAGCTGCTTGGTGACATAGGCTTCGTCGATCTTCACGGTCTTTTTCTTCAGGTCCGGCGCCTCGAAGGAAATTTCGTCCAAAACTTTCTCGAGAATCGTGTGCAGGCGGCGCGCCCCGATATTTTCCGTTTGTTCGTTCACGCTGGTGGCAAATTTCGCGATGCTTTGGATGGCGTCATCGGAGAAAGATAGCTTCACGCCCTCGGTTTCCAGTAAAGCGACATACTGTTTGATCAGCGCATTTTTTGGTTCAGTCAGAATGCGCACGAAATCTTCTTCCTTCAGCGACTGCAGCTCCACGCGAATGGGGAGGCGCCCTTGCAGTTCGGGAATCAGGTCGGAAGGCTTGGTGACGTGAAAGGCGCCCGCGGCGATAAATAAAATGTGGTCGGTGCGGATCATGCCGTAGCGAGTGTTCACGGTAGTGCCTTCGATGATCGGCAGAATATCGCGCTGCACGCCTTCGCGGGAAACGTCCGGCCCGTGCCCGGATTCGCGCCCCGCCACTTTATCGATTTCATCGATGAAGATGATGCCCATCTGTTCCGCGCGCTCGACGGCCGCGCGCGTTACCTGATCCATGTCCAGCAGTTTATTTTCTTCCTCTTGAATCAGGTACTCGAACGCGTCGGCCACGGTCATCTTGCGCTTCTTTTTTTGTTGCCCAAACATGCCCGAGAGCATGTCTTTGATATTCAGGTCCATCTCCTCGGGTCCTTGATTGGAGATGATCTCGAAGGAAGGCATGGCGCGTTCGCGGACCTCGATGTCCACCATGCGCTGGTCCAGCTTGCCTTCGCGCAGCTGGGCGCGCAGTTTTTCCCGCGTGCGCTGGGTCTGCTCCCGCTGCGCGGTGGCTTCCGCTTCAGAGATGCCGTGCGGCGAGGGCGCCGTTGCTGCGGGCGGCGCGGGTGGGAGCAGTAAATCGAGTACACGTTCTTCCGCGGCTTGTTCCGCGCGCTCCGCGACCTCGTCGAGCCGTTCTTCCCGAACCATGTCAATGGAGGTTTCCACCAGGTCGCGCACCATGGACTCCACGTCGCGCCCCACGTAGCCCACTTCGGTGTATTTGGAAGCTTCCACTTTCACGAACGGGCAGCCCGCGAGCCGCGCCAGGCGCCGCGCGATTTCCGTTTTGCCCACGCCGGTAGGGCCGATCATCAGGATGTTTTTCGGCAACACGTCTTCGGCGATCTCGGGAGGCAATTTCTGGCGCCGCACGCGGTTGCGCAGGGCCACGGCCACGGCGCGTTTGGCGGCATTCTGGCCCACGATATATTTATCCAGCTCTGCCACGATTTCGCGCGGCGTCATATCGTCGAGCGCGGGCAGCAGTTCCGGATTTTCGCCGGGGACTGCGCCGTTACCGCCATTGGGCATGTAGATCAAATCTTTGTCGGACTTGCTGGCCATGAGTTGCTCGATTCCTTATATCACTGCCGTATTATCGCCGCGACACAAATACTTAGGTTGCCGCATTTGTTAGTTTGCCGCGCTTACTTGGATGCCGGTTCGTGGTCCGCGGTACTTACGAGAGACCTTCTTGTGACGCGCCCTAAATCTCTTCCACGGTAAAGTTTGCGTTGGTGTAAATGCAAATTTCGCTGGCGATGCGCATGGCTTCCATGGCCACATCTTTCAGGCTCAATTTGGAGTGCTTGGCCAGAGCGCGCGCCGCGGAGAGTGCGTATGCGCCGCCCGAGCCGATAGCGACGATGCCGTCGTCCGGCTCAATCACGTCGCCATTTCCCGACAGAATAAACGTGCCCTTGGTGTCCGCCACGATGAGCAGCGCTTCCAGGTGACGCAGGGCGCGGTCCTTGCGCCAGTCCTTGGCCAGTTCCACGGCGGATTTTTGCAAATTGCCGGAAAATTCCTGCAGCTTGCCTTCAAATCGCTCGAAGAGCGAGATAGCGTCGGCCGTGGAGCCGGCAAACCCTGCCACCACTTTGTCGTTGTATAGGCGCCGCGTCTTGCGCGCGGTGTGCTTCATGACGTGATCGCCCATGGTCACCTGACCGTCGGCAATCAAGACCACCTTATTTTCTTTGCGCACGCACAACACTGTGGTTCCGTGCATCGGCGCATGCGTTTGCCCATTCCCCTGGCTGTTCGGCATCCCAACATTATACCGCGAGGCGTGAAGCGATGCATTCGCAAGAAGATAAATGGATTGCAACTGCACGGGCAGCGGCTGCGAGTCGCAGGACGAAGGCAGAATCCGAGGCTTACGGCGTGGGAATGGGGACTTCGCGAAAGGACAGCACTTTGTAGGTGTATGGAGCTTGCACCGCGTTAATCCAGCAACTGCTGTAGGCAACGCCCGCGCCATGATCCTGCTGCCACGAGGCGGGTCCCACGTTGGGGGGATTGTCGTTTGGGGGGTTGCCGAGCGTGTTGGCGACCAACACTGCACCATTGAACACTCCGGATCCCAACTGCGTCGAGACCACCTTGCCCTGTCCCACAACCAGCACAATGCCATTCCACGAAGTATCGGGATCGTAAGTAAAGGTTCCGGTTACCACCAGAATTCCGTATCCGGCGCTGTGCCAACCGTTCGTTGTGAGATCTCCGAGGACAACAATGGTCTTGGGTTTATCCGGGGCCATGTCCAACGGGAAAATACTCTTATCGGCCGTCTGCCCGCTTGGCACGTTAACCAGGACGTCGTAATTCTGGGCAATGGTTTGCACCAACGTGCTTAGCCCATTGTACGTTTGCCAGGTTGGCACGGAAACGACTCCCGGCGCGGGGATGGAGCCTCCCGCCCCGGTAATGTTAGGGGCGTCCGCGGCGTTTGTGTAACCGAGGCCGAGCACACCGGGTCCGGGATTGCAATTTGGGAGTGCCAAATCCGTTCCGCTAATTACGAGGGCATTGGAGGGTGGTCCCGTGAAGCTGACGCCATTGCCGTCCAGCGTCAGCGCGGCGTTGAAATTCATGTTGTATTGCATTGGCGCCACAACGTACTGCAGCATCCGCTGGGTCATGGTGCCGTTGGGCATTGGCGACGCTGCGAGCGCGGTAATTTCGATGGCTTGCATGGGCTGCGATCCCGTGGCCGCGAACGCCGCCGCGGGATCGTTCCAGAGATGACCGCCCGCATAGACCAGCGGCGCGCTGGGTAGACCCCCGCCTCCGACGTTGATATTCGTAGCGAGCGCCACGGACGTACTGGTGATGGGGTTGATGCGTACCCATTTGTAAATGGGGCCTGGGAGACCGGCTTGCGCGGAGACGGAAGGTGTCGACTGCAGCGCCGGTGAACCTGTTGGCGGCGGGCTCCCGAACTCCTGGGCGTATTCATTGTCGGCGTAGACAGAAGACGAACTGATGTCCCATGGCGTGACGACTTCCCCGGGCAGAGGATTGGTGATGTACCAGACCTGTCCGGGACTCGGCAAGCTGCCGCCGAAAGGGGTGATCAAATAGTTTGGCGACTTTTGCAACAGCCGGCCGCGGCCCTCTTCCAAACCCGCCAGCGCGGCGTAGTAGATGCTCGTTGCGGAGCGGTAATTTCCCGTTAACGCGGTGTCCGTGCCAGACGCCATAATCAGCGCGATGCCCACCACACAGATCAGCATCAGCGCAAACAGCGAGATAAGCAGCGCCACACCCGCTTCCGCCGTGCCCCTTCGCATTGTTTTGCGCGCTCTCATGTGTCTCATGGGTTTTTAAAAAATTTTCCGCATATCACGGAACCGAATTCATACGCGTGGCTTCCCCGGTCAGTTCAATGACACGGGGCTGGCCGGTCTGCGGGTCCGGCGGCGCCGCAACTATGAGCGTGATCAGCACGCTGCGAATGTTCTGGGGAGTGCCGGTCACCCCGGGATTGGTGCAAAGCTGCGGTCCCGTAGGCGAGTCGCAGAGATAAGTGAATACGGGAACGGGATTTCCGCCGGGAAACATGTTGGGGTAAATAGCATTGATCTGCGCGATCTGCGAGGGCGGCGCGTCGTTCATGACGTTGTGCACGAAGGGCGTAAGCGAGCTATCAGGAATGGTGCTGTAGGGATCCGCGCCGGTCTTGGGGAAAACACCACGGCCCAAGGTGTTGGCGGGATTGCTCAACATCTTGTAGCGAATGTATTGCACGGTGCTGGCCGGGTCTTGCGGGGTGGGATTGGTTTCGATGAACATCCCGTCATCCCACGGGGTAGCGCAAGATGGGTTGCCGCCCGGGCCGAGGGTGCACGGCGAATTGGTTAGATAGCCGGGTGACCAGGCGAAAGGGCTAACCGCGTATTGCCAGGGGTTGGGCAGAACCTGAAACTGATTCATTGGTGGATAGCCGGCATCGCTGACATCGCGCATGATCTGGTCGAGACCCAGGCGGGCTTCTTGAAACGCGTTCAGGGTCTTGGACTCCGCCTGGTAACGCTGCTGGGAGACGGCCAGCAGGGTGAACGCGGAGCCGCAAATGACCAGAAAGATGGCCATGGAGACCAACATTTCCGTCAGCGTGAATCCCTGTGCGCTGGTACGGCGCGAATCGCAAGTGTGGACGCGATGGCTGGGCTGCGGGTTCATTTCGACACCATGGTATCCAGCGTGACCGGCAGTGCGAAGCCTTGACCGCCGATTTGCCGCGCACCCACGATGAAGCGTTTGCTCAAAATGCTCGAAGGTATGGTCTCGCCGTTGACCGTGTTGGTGATGACCGCCCAGCGCAGGTCCCAGGTAGCTCCCGAGGGATCGCTGGGGTCGCTATACGTCAGGTTGTATCCCGGCACCAGATTTTGCGAAAAGTCGATCACCGTGTGATTGTTCACCACGCCTAGCGGACTGCCCAATAACTGTCCGGGCTGCGTTGGATCACCCAACGCGCAGAACACATTGGTTTGCGGATCCGTGTACCCGAGGCTGCTGAGCGGCTGATTCATGATGACTTCCAGTTCGTGTTGCACCACTACCAGCCCCGAAGAGCTTGTGCGGTTCGATTGATTCAGGAGCAGAGAGGCGGGAACCAGTTGCGCCACGCCCACGATTCCCACCAGCAGCACGGTGGTGGCAAAGACCATTTCCAGCAGGCTGAAGCCGCGCTCTCCGCTGTTGGCGGGGGCCTGCGATAGTGGCCGGGTTTGCTCGATTGGGCTCATACTCTGCAATCG
>DATFYV010000323.1:0-5127 GCA_035314845.1 Candidatus Acidiferrum sp. | reverse complement strand
GCTGGTGAATTTGTACGTCGAGGAAAATCGCCAAAGCATCAGCAGCCGCACCGACTGGCGTTATTCCATGAACTGGGTCAAGGAGAGCCGCGCCCGGATGACTCCCCGCGCGTACGCCGGTTTTATCTGTACCATCGTCGCCACCGAAGCATGCCGCCAGGGGCAGTGGCGCGCCGTTCCTGAATTGCTGAAGGAAATGTTTCGCAACGGCCGTCCTGGTTTCATGGACCTCGCGCTCTTTGCGGGTAGATGGCTCATTCGCCCGTCTTGGCGGGGGAAACTGCGAAATTTGCGCCATGGGGTGGCGGTAAAACAGCCGGCATGAAAATTCTGCAAATCGCTCGCCAGTATGCGCCTTCGACCGGGGGCACGGAGTCTGCGGTGGAAGGGCTGAGCCGCGCGGTACAAGACGCGGGCCACGAAGTGCGCATCGTGACCCTGAAAAAAATCTTCGGCACCGGCGAGGAAGCCCCTGCGGAATCGGTGATCAACGGCTTGCACGTTTCGCGCATCGGGCATTGGGGCTCGCGGCGCTATCCCATTGCGCCGGCGGTGTTGCGCCAGATCGATGGCGCGGAGTTGCTGCACATCCACGCCGTGGATTTTTTCGTGGACTTTCTGAGCTTGTGCCGCGCCTATCACCGGCGGCCCATTGTGCTCAGCACACACGGCGGCTTCTTTCACACGCGTTTTCTGGCGCGCTTCAAGGAAGCCTATTTCCGCACCATCACCCGCCAGACCCTTAAGCACGTGGCCGCGGTGGTATGCGTCAGCGATCAGGATTACGAAATTTTTTCGCGCATCGTGCCACAGGAAAAGTTGCACCTCGTGCGCAACGGCGTGCAGGTCGAGTCTTACGCCAATATCCAGAAAGCCATCACACCCGGGCTGCTGGTCGGCATCGGCCGCGTTTCGCCCAACAAAGGCGTCGAGCGCTTGATCGAGGCGGTTGCCGAACTGCGCAAGACGCACCCGGACGTGCAGCTCGTCTGGGCCGGGCCCGACGAAAATAACCGCATCGAACTGCTGCGCAATCTCGCGCAGCAAGCTGGCGTCGCCGATTGCGTCACCTTTACCGGGCGCGTGGAAACCGCGCAGCTGGAGGACTTGCTCGCGCGCGCCAACCTGTTTGTCTCCGGCGCCAGCTATGAAGGCTACGGCCTCTCCACCATCGAGGCCATGAGCAGCGGCACGGTCCCGGTGGTGACGCCCGTCGGCATTCATCCCCAGGTGATTCGCAACGGCGAAACGGGGTTTCTTGTGGATGGCGATCCGCGTTCCCTCGCCGAGGGCTTGCGGGCCGCGCTGGCCTTGCCTCCCACTTCGTTGGCCGCCATGGGGCAGCGGGCGCGCGAGGTTTCCGCGCTATGCACTTGGCGACGCGCCGTAGAGGGTTATCTGAAGATTTACGGTTCGGTATTAGCCGGAACTGTGCACCATTAACCCTTCGGCTGTAGCCTGCCTCAGTACATGTCGCACGCGCGTCGCCGCCTTCCAACCCGGATGCGGCGATTTTTTATTGCGGCGATTCCCGCCGAGGAGGCCGGACTCACGCGGGCAGTTGCAGAGCTTGGCCGTGATGCTTGGGGATGGCGTAGAGCAGATCGAAGACCTGCGGCGTGGGACCTTTCGCGATGTCAAAGGGAGCGAGGCGCTGACCTTCCGCGCGGAAAGGCCGATAACCAAATTGCTCCAGGAAATGCGTTACCGAAAGGACGCTGTTGCGCCCGCGGCCGGAACTGGGTCCGCGAACTTCGCACCAGATGGGGGCGGCGGACGGGCTTGCGAGATAGTTTTGCATGCCGAGTACGGTACGTTCCTCATTGCCCTCCACGTCGATCTTGATCAAGCGGATGGCGTCCGCGGCAATGTCCAGCGTCGCCAGGGCGTCATCAAAGGTGGACAGGCGCACCGAGACCGTGCGCTGGTATTCGGATTGCTGCCAGCCGCCTTCCGGCATGACCAGGGAACTGCTGCCCGGATTGCTTGAGCCGGATACGAAGAAACCCGCCGTTCCGGAGTGATCGCTCAGCGCGCAGGCTACAGGCCGTCCGATGGCCTCGGTGTTCCTAATCAGAAAGGCATAGTGCAGGGGCTCCGGTTCAAAGAGCACGGTTTCAAAGCCCAAGGCGCGGGCCAGCAGGCTGTACATGCCCAGGTTGGCGCCGATATCGACGAACAAGCCGGGCGTCCCGGCCAGGCGGCAAAGAATGGAAAACAGCGGCGAACGCCGATAGCTGCGCAGCAGGTTGTCTGGCGCGTAAAAGAGCAGGCGCTCGGAAGGATTGGCCAGATTCAGGCGCAGCGTGACGTTGCCGACGCGCACGGAACGTTCACCGGCCGTGAGCGTCTCGGTGAACAAGCGGTCAAAGGTGGAGAGCAGCAACTCCTTGCGCTTGCCGCTGATCTGTATTTCAAAGCCGGCGCTGTGCATCAAGGCGCGAGCCAGGGACGGGTAGTCCAAAGACACCTCCACAGTTACGGAGGGTTGGGGGGGCGTAACTGGCTACAAATTCGCGAGTACTTTCCCAGCTATCATAGCGAGGCCCGGCACATAGTCCATACGAATTATGCCGTATGGAGCAACATAGTTTGAATTGTTCACATAGGGATTAATGATGCATGGATTTCCGAAGAAGATGGCGAATTGCGGGGTTGGACCGTGACCGGCGGTGGGGGGACTGAACGGACCGCCGCGAGGCTTGGCGGGCGCCAGTGACGCAAAAGCGCCGGTAATCGAACTTGGGACTTAGCGGGGCGGCGTGATTTCGGCTATGATTTTTGCGTAACAGCAGGTTCGCATGTAGAAGACAGGGGTGGATAATTTGCGAAGTCACAATCGAGTGGTGGTTACCGGCGCGGGCGGATTTATCGGCGGGCACTTGGTGGCGGAGTTTCGCCGCCTGGGATACCAGCGCATTCGCGCGGTAGACGTGAAACCTGTCGAAGAGTGGTATCAGCGCTTTGATGATGTCGAGAATCTTTCGCTGGACCTGAATTTGCGCGAAAACTGCGAGACCACCTGCAAAGGCGCGGACGAAATTTATAATTTGGCCGCCAACATGGGCGGCATGGGCTTCATCGAGCACAACAAGGCGCTGTGCATGCTGAGCGTGCTGATTAATACGCACATGCTGCAATCCGCGCTGGCACATGGCTGCCAGAAATTCTTCTATTCCTCGTCGGCGTGCGTTTATAACGCGGCGAAGCAGACCACCTTTGAAGCGCCTTCGCTTAAGGAAGAGGACGCTTACCCGGCGATGGCCGAAGACGGCTACGGATGGGAAAAGCTTTTTTCCGAGCGCATGTGCCGGCATTTCCGCGAGGATTTCGGTTTGTACACGCGGGTGGCGCGCTTTCACAACGTGTACGGTCCGTGGGGCACGTGGTTTGGCGGACGCGAAAAAGCGCCCGCGGCCATTTGCCGCAAGGTGATTGAAGCGAAATTGAACGGCACGCATGAGATTGAAATCTGGGGCTCGGGCGTGCAGACGCGCAGTTTCATGTGGGCCGACGATTGCATCAAAGGCATTCAACTGATCATGGACTCCGAGATTCTGGAGCCGATCAACTTGGGTTCCACGGAAGCGGTCAGCATCAATCAACTGGTGGACATTGTGGAAGACATCGCCGGCGTGAAGCTGAAGCGCAACTACAATCTGGATGCGCCGAAGGGCGTGAATGGCCGCAACAGCGAGAACACGCTGATTAAAAAATATCTGAATTGGGAGCCTGACACGCCGCTGCGCGTGGGCCTGGAAAAAACCTACGCGTGGATTTACGATCAATACCTGGCACGGGAAAAGGGCGAGCCTGGCGTGGTGAAAGAGTATTTCGCGGCGGGTAAGAGCTAGCTTAGCGAATCGCGTGTCGTAGGCGGAGATTTCCCTCGGCCGGCCTGCATGTAACAACAAAATCGAAAGTGGGGAATGAGCGGGCGGTTCGCATAGGCGGATCGCCCGTTTTTTTGTTAGCCTTATGAATGCGGGCGCGCGGTGCGCTGCAACCTTCACGTGAAAATCCTGGTTCTCAATTCCGGTTCGAGCAGTCAGAAGATTCAGTTGTACGAAATTGGCGCAGCTCTGCCCGAGCACCCTCCCGCGAGCCTGTGGGAAGGGAAGATTGAGTGGGCGAGGAATGAAGCGGAAGTTTCGATCAAGACGTTGCGCGGGGCAGTCGACAAAGAGCGCGTGGCGGCGGCGAATCGCAGTGTCGCGGTCGAACATTTGCTGAGCCGTTTGTGGAGCGGAGAGCAGCGCGCGGTGGAATCCCCGCGAGAGCTCGACATGGTTGGGCACCGCGTGGTGCATGGCGGGCCGCACTTTGAGGAGCCGGTGATCGTTACCGCGGAGGTGAAGACGGCGATTGCGGAAGTTTCGGCCTTTGCGCCGCTGCACAATCGAGAAGAACTGGAGGGTATGGAAATTATTGAGAAGTTGCTCGGGAACGTGCCGCAAGTCGCCGTCTTCGACACCGGGTTTCATAGCCAAATGCCGCTGGAAGCGGCGGTGTATCCCGGGCCGTACGAATGGTGGGCGCAGGGCATTCATCGCTATGGATTTCATGGCATCAATCATCAATATTGTGCGCGGCGCGCCGCGCGGTTGCTGGGGAAAGAGTTGGCGAAGCTGCGTCTGGTTAGCTGCCACCTGGGGAATGGCTGTTCGCTGGCCGCGATTCGCAATGGAAAAAGCGTGGACACCACCATGGGATTTACGCCGCTGGAAGGGTTGATGATGGGCACGCGCAGCGGCTCGGTGGATCCGGGAATCCTGACGTATCTGATGCGGCAGCAAAATCTTTCCGGGGAACAATTGGACGAGTTGCTGAATAAGCGCTCGGGACTTTTGGGCGTTTCGGGAATTTCGGGAGATATGCGCGAGATTGTGTCGGCCATGAAAAAGGGGACGGAGCGGGCGAAGCTGGCGTTCGATATTTTTGTGCACCGCCTGGCCTCCGGCGTAGGAGCGATGGCGGCGAGCCTGGGGGGCATCGATGCGCTGGTGTTCACCGCGGGAATCGGAGAAAACTCCGCGGAAGTGCGCGCGGAGGCCTGCGCGAGGCTGGAGTTCCTTGGCGTGCGGTTGGATGCGGCACGCAACGAAGGCTTGGCCAACGAGAAGCCGC
>DATFYV010000322.1:0-2184 GCA_035314845.1 Candidatus Acidiferrum sp. | reverse complement strand
TGCAGCGTCATCGGCGGCCACTCCATCCGCAACGAAGACATGCTTTTTGGCTACGCGGTAACAGGCGTGATCGATCCGCAACGCGTGTGGAGAAATGTCGGCGCGCGCACCGGTGACGTTTTGTTGTTCACCAAACCTCTGGGCACGGGCGTGATTACTACCGCGTTGAAGAAAGATTGCGCGAGTGCGGAGTCGCTCGCCGCCGCTGTCGCAGCAATGACCACGCTCAATCGCGAAGCCGCCGCAGCGCTGCGCGAAGTCGAGGACCGGGCAACAAGCTCGGGAAATCCCGCGAGGCCGATCCATGCGGTCACGGATGTCACCGGCTTCGGCCTGTTAGGACACGCCCGCGAGATGGCGCTAGGCAGTACCTCACAAAATGGCGTGGAGCCCACTTCATTTGAAGATGTGGCGTCCACTTCCTTCGAAATTGACCACACCGCATTCGCATATTTGCCGGGCGCCGAGCAAGCCGCGCGGGATGGGCATCTTTCCGGCGGACTAAAAAATAACCGCGCCTTTATTGGTGATTGCGCGGAGTTCGCCGCCTCCGTTCCTCCCGAATATCGCGACCTGCTCTTCGACCCGCAAACTTCCGGCGGCCTGCTGGTGTCGATTGCACCCGAATTCGCGGACCTGGCGGTAGCAGCTTTGCAACGACACGGCGTCGCGGCCGGCAAGGTTGGATGCGTCGTCGTCAAACGCTCGCCGCTGCTATTTGTTTCGTAATTCACGTTACTTACAGCAATGCGGCTACAATGGCCGCGCACGAAACGAAACCGCGGACCAAAACGTAAACACTAAATGGACACCATCACCCACGGAATCGCCGGTGCGCTCATCGCCAAAGCCGCGTTTGGCGGCGATGAAATGTTCGCGCGGCAGCCCATGAACACCCAACGCGTTATCACTTGGTCGTTGATGACCGGCGCAATTTTTCCGGACATCGACACCCTCCGCGATTTTTTCTCGCACAACGATTTATTGATGATCACCTGGCACCGCAGCATCACGCATTCTCTAGTATGCTTGCCGATATTCGCGCTGCTTCTGGCGATCCTGACGCGCGGCGTCTGCCGCTATTTCAAATGGGAATCCCCTTCATTCGCTGCTCTCAGCGGAATCTTTGCGGTGGGCATCCTCAGCCACATTTTTCTAGACCTGGTAACTACCTTCGGCACCATGATCTGGTCGCCGCTCGGCTGGTCGCGCCCCGCGTGGGATCTGATTTTTATCATCGACTTCACGCTTTCGGGGCTCTTGCTCCTGCCGCAATTTTTGGCCTGGGTTTATGCCGCCAAAGAAAGATGGAAGCCGCGCGCCATGGGTCTGTGGATGATCTCCGAGCTGGCCCTGTTGGTGGTCGCCGCCATTGCGCAAATTGTCGGCGCGCCGATTTCTGCGCAAAATGTCGTACTCGTGAGTCTGCTGCTGACCATCATCGTATTTCTTCCAGCGCGCGGGCTTTGGGGCACACGAGTTTCGCGGGGGGCTTGGAACCGCTCCGGTTTATTCGCGGCGAGCGTATACGTTGCGCTGGCCGCCTACGCGCACCACGTGGCGCTTGAACGCGTCAAAGCGTTCGCTGCGTTTGAACACCTGGAGGTGCAGTCCATCGGCGCATTGCCTCTGCCACCGTCGATCTGGCGTTGGGACGGTTTGGTAAGCACACCGCGCGGCGTCTACGACTGGCGCATGGATTTGAGTCAGAAATCACCGATCGCCGGAACGAGGGACGCTGCGACCGCTCCAGGCGGATCCCCTAAGAGCGCCGCAGCGGACGAGCCAGCTCTGGAATATCACTTTTATCCTGAAGCCTTTCCGAATGGCTACATCGCGCGCGCGCGACAGCTGCGGGAAGTGCAAAAAGTGTTGTGGTTCTCGCGCTTCCCGCTAACGCGCTTTCATAAGGAGGGTGATGACGCCGTGGTGGAGATTTCCGACAAGCGCTTCCCGCAAATCCGCCCGGACCGCCCGTCGGCATTCACCTATCGCGTGCGTTTCGGCGCGAACGGCAACGTAGTCTCCCAGGGTTGGGAGCGCTAATTCTCGGGGGAATTCTTCACTGACCGATCGACGAGGGGAGCATCAGCGCGCGGCTTTGCTCTCCGCCGGATGGATGACCACTTGGCGTTCTTCACCCATGCCCACGCTCTCCGTACGTACGGCAGGAAAATCTTTCAG
>DATFYV010000321.1:0-8172 GCA_035314845.1 Candidatus Acidiferrum sp. | reverse complement strand
GCATCGCGGCGGAAAAACGGTGCAAAAGTTTTTCGCGCTTGCAAAAATTATTTTATGCGCGAATAAAAAAGGGACGCAAGTTGCTGCGTCCCTTCGTTTCAAAAATTACCGCCGAACTATTCCACGTTTTCTTTTTCGACGTGGACTTTCACGCTGGCGTTGATGTCGCGGAAGACCTTGATGGTCACGGTGTAGTCGCCGAGAGCCTTGATGGGCTCGGCGATGTGGATCTGGCGCTTGTCGACCTTGAAGTTTTGCGCTGCGAGGGCTTCGGAGATGTCGCCGCTGGTGACCGAGCCGAACATTTGGTCGTTTTCGCCGGTCTTGCGTTTGAAGGTGAGCGAAACGTCATTCAGCAAAGCGACTTGCTTTTGCGCGCTCTCGAGTTCCGTGGCGGTTTTCTTGGCCAGGGAGGTGCGGATCCGTTCCAGCGCTTTCATGTTGCCGCTGGTGGCTTCGATGGCCATTTTGCGGGGGAGCAGAAAATTGCGGGCGTAGCCGGGCTTCACGGTGACGATGTCGCCACGGTGCCCTAGCTTTTCGATGTCTTCCTGAAGAATGATTTCCATGATCGCTCTCTAGCTCCTTATCCTTCGGCCTTTACGGTTTCGACGGCCTTCGGTGCTTCCACAGGTTTGGCGGCTTCCGCGGGCTTCGCAGCCTCAACAGGCTTGGCAGCTTCTACGGTTTTCGCAGCTTCGACAGGCTTGTGGGCATCGCCGCCCGCTACGACCTGGCGAGGCTGCTGTGTGCCGCTGGCGCTGCCGGCAAAGGGCAGCAGGGCGATATTGCGGGCGCGTTTGATGGCCACGCCCAGCCAGCGCTGGTGGCGCGAGCAGACGCCGGTCATCCGGCGGGGCAGAATTTTGCCGCGTTCCTGGACGAACTGCGACAGAATGTCCGCGCGTTTGTAGTCGATGAGGTCCATCTTTTCCACGCAGAACTTGCAAACCTTCTTCTTGCGGAAATACTGCCGCTTGCCGCGACGTGGTCCTCCCGGACCGCCGCCTGGTCCGCCGGGACCGCCACCCGGCCCATCACGACGCGGACCACCATGCCCGCCTCCCGGACCGCCTTCACGGCGCGGAGCGCTATGTCCGCCACCACCCGAATGCCCGCCGCCAGTATGTCCCCCGGTTTGCGGCGCGGCGCTCGGCGCTGCTGCTTGCTTCAGTTCCTCTGCCATACCTTCCACCCTTTCGATTTCTCGGTGACCGCGGCGTTAGCCGCAATCGATGCTGCACTACTCAGAATATTTTGCGCGAGGCGAAACGTCAGCCTACGGTCTCCACGTGGCGCTCCGGAGCTCGCTCGGAATGGCGCGGGGCGTGATCCTGCGAACCGCCGGCCGGAGGCGCCGAAGGCGTGCGGCGCGGACGGCGCGCGGCGCGCTTCTCGCGGCGGTCGCCTAGCTTCTTCTGCAGCTTCAAATCTTCGTCGAGGCGAATGGTCAGATACTTGATGACCACGTCCTGTACGCGGAGACGGCGCTCCAGCTCGGCCATCAGCTCGCCGTGCGAGGTGCGAATCTGCTGATAGACGTAGATGCCTTCGCGGTGCTTGGCCACTTTGTAAGCCAGTTTGCGGGTGCCCCAATGTTCGGTCTTCTCGATCTTGGCGCCCTTTTCCGCGCAGGTGTGCTCAATGCCGCTGATGACTTTCTTGATGTCCTCTTCCGGAGTCGCCGGGCGAGCGATAAAAATCAGATCGTACAGTCGTTCTTGTTCCATATGACCTCTTCTCTGTCTTTCACTTCTTTAAAAACAACCGGGCGCGAAGCCCGAAAAATCTTGTCACTTGCCGTCGTCGCTTTCAGAATCTTCCGACGCTTTCTTGCGGTTGTACTTATTCATCGCCGCCGCAAAACCCTGCTGCAGAATCATTTCCACGGCATCGGCAGCTTGCGCCACCTCTTCCGAGGCGACTTCCAACTCCGCCTTCTTCATCGGCCGCAAAACGTAAGCCGCCAGGTCGTGCACCGGATGGTCCGGCCCACAGCCGAGGCGCAATCGCGGAAACCCTTGCGTGCCCAGGCTGCTGGTTACGGACTTGGCCCCGTTGTGCGTTCCGGGACTACCGCGTTCGCCGATGCGAATCATGCCCCAGGGCAAATCGCGCTCGTCAAACAGCACCAGCAAGTCCGACGGCTGCAGTTCGTACTTGCCCAGCAGCTCCTTCACAGAGATGCCGCTGAAATTCATGTACGTCTGCGGCTTGGCGAGAAGCACTTCTTGCCCGCCGAGATTGCCGCGCCCTACGAGCGCTTTGCCTTCCGGCCGCGAAACGCGAATCCCATGGCGATTGGCCAGTTCGTCCACGGCCATGAAACCCAGATTGTGCGGCGTCCACTGATACTCCGGGTCCGGATTCCCAAGTCCGACGATGAGGCGCATAGTGTTTTCCGCCAATGCGCACGCACCGCGCTACTTCTTTTTCTTGTCGTCCTTGTCCGCGCCTTTTTCGGCCTTGCCGCCGGCTTCCGCGCCCTCTTCGCCTTCTTCGTCCTTCTTGCCCTTCTTGATGACTTCGGGCTCGGCCGGGGTGGTTGCCGCCGCGGCGACGTCAGCGGGCTTCTCTTCTTCAACGCGCAGGGCCACTACGTGGGCCAGCACGCGATCGGGTTCGGTGAGCAACTTCATCTTTTCCTTGTCCAGCGGCAGATCACTGGCACGCAATGCACCGTTCAGCGCCAGGTTGCTCACGTCCGCGCGGAACTCCGTGGGAATGTCGGCGGGCAAGCATTCGATTTCCACTTCGCGGGTAACCACTTCAAAAACGCCGCCTTCGACCTTGACACCCTTGGGTTCGCCAAAGGTGTGCACGGGAACTTTCACGCGCATGCGCACGTCCATGGCGATGCGCAAGAGGTCCACGTGCAGAAGCTTTCCGGAGACGGGGTCCACTTGCCAGTCTTTCAAGATGGCCGGCTCGTGCTTACCGCCGAGATCCACCTGAAACAAAGTATTGTGTCCGCTCTCCGAACGCAGAATTGCGCCGACTTGCTTGGCGTTTACCGCCAGGGAAATCGCTTCGCCCTTGCCGCCGTACAGCGTCGCGGGCAATTTTCCGGACGCCCGCAAACGCCGTGCTTCATTCTTGCCGCGCAGATCGCGTGCCGCGCCTTCCACTACGATTTTTTCTGCCTGAGCCATGTTCTGTTTCCTTCCCGTCCTAAATCCAAGAGTCCAAAACTCGCCGAACCAAAACTCTGTCCTGCCGATACCTCAAATAAACAGCTCGCTAATCGAGGTTTCCTCGTGAATCGAGCGGATCCCGCGCGCCAGCAACTCCGCCACGCTGAGCACGGTAATCTTGCCCATTTTCTTGCCCGCTTCGCAGAGGGGCACGGAATCCGTGGCTACCACTTCCTTGATCTGCGATTTCCCGATGCGCTCGACCGCCGGGCCCGACAGCACGGCGTGGGTACAAGCCGCAAACACTTGCGTCGCGCCTTCGTGCAACAGCGCTTCCGCGGTTTTCACCAGCGTTCCAGCGGTATCGATAATGTCGTCCACAATCAGCGCGCTGCGTCCGCGGATGTCGCCAATCAAATGCATCACTTCGCTAACGTCAATGTCCACGCGCCGCTTGTCCACGATGGCCAGAGGCACGCCCAACTTCTTGGCAAAAAACCGCGCACGCTCCACACCGCCCGCATCCGGCGAAACGACCGTCAGATCCGGCAAATCCTTGTGCCGGAAATATTCCACCAGCACCGGCGAAGCGAACAAGTGATCCACCGGCACGTCGAAATAGCCTTGAATCTGCGGCGCGTGTAAATCTAAAGTCAGCGCGCGACTAGCACCGGCGGTTTCCAGCAAATCCGCCACCAGCTTTGCGGATATCGGAACGCGCGGCTTGTCTTTGCGGTCCTGCCGCGCATAGCAGTAGTACGGCAGCACCGCGGTAATGCGCCAGGCCGATGCGCGCTTGAACGCGTCGATCATCAACAGCAACTCCAGCAGGTGGTTGTCCACCGGATAATGGCAGGGCTGCACGACGAAGACGTCCGCGCCCCGCACATTTTCCAAAATCTGAAAATGAATTTCGCCGTCGGAAAAGCGCCCAAGCTTGGCCTGGCCGAGCGGAACATCCAAATGCTTGCAAATACTCGCGGCCAACACCGGGTTGGCCGTGCCCGTAAAAATTTTGAACCGGTCGTCGTTCAAGACGCGATCGCTCCAGGCAGTCGTTTTTCAAAACGACTGCAAAATTTAAGTCGGGCCCACTACGCTTGGCGGTTGGCTTACTGCGACACGCGAGAAGACGGACGGCCTTGCGGCAACCCCACTTCCACTTCGTAAAAGACGCTGCGGCTTACCTTACACGCGCGCCACAAACAGCGCGGAGATACCTGCGTCGCGAAATCGTTTCGCAAACGAAGGCCTGATCGTGCGGAAACCTAACAGCGGCTCGGCGCGCCGTCGCTGGGCTCGGGAAAACTCCAAACACCGCCGAACCGCTACCCGCCAGCGAGGCTTCTGCAGCTCCATTTTGCAGCAATACCCGCTTGATTTGCTTGAGTCGCGGGTGACGCAGGAACACCGGCCCTTCAAAATCGTTGGCAAAACTGCTTAAGGAGCCGGCGCCCTGCGCGCTCCAAGTGAGAGCACAGAACCTCCAAATGGTAGAGGCTTTAGGGGATTTTGTCAACGGTTTGCGCGCGTCCGCTTTGTGTGCAGCGCGATATAAGGACTGCGCGTCCAGCCATTTGTAGGCGAGGGGAGTGGGCACATGAAGGTTGCGCGGAGACACAATCAAGAGGTATTGTTTGGGCGCATCGGGCAGCGGATAGATCTCGTCGCCTTTGCTCACGCCAAGAGCGCGCCCGCCTTGCAGGAAAAAAGGCACATCCGCGCCCAGCGACGACGCCAGTTCCATCAATCGTGAAGCGCGCAGTTTTTTCCCGCACAGCCGCAGGTAACCGAGCAACGCCGCCGCCGCATCGCTGGACCCGCCGCCCAAGCCGCGCCCCGCGGGAATTTTCTTGCGCAGCACAATCTCGACTCCCCCGCGATCGCGCAATTCGCGGCGCAACAAATCCACCGCGCGGTATACCAGATTTTTTTCTACCGGCTCGCCAGAGAGCGCGGAATTCCCCTCTATATGCAAAGCGATCCCCGACGTCCGAGTCCGTCGCAAAATCAAATCATCGTGGAGCGAAATGGTTTGAAAAATCGTGCGCAGCTCATGAAAACCGTCGGGACGCCGGCCCAAGACGTCCAGGCGCACGTTGATTTTCGCAAAGGCAGGAATGTGCACTTCATTCATGTGGGAACGCGATTCTCTCGCACGCCGCGACGGCTTATTTTACGGCTTTTCGTTTGCCGCGCCAGCCGGCACGGGGGTCTGCTGCGCCACGCGGTGCTTGGACTGTGACAGCTTTTGCTCCACTTCCGCAATCTTGTCGTTCTCAATGTCCGCAGGCAGCGCGCGGTGCCACTCTACCAAAGACTTTTCCCATTCCGCAGCAGCTTTGTCGCCGCGTCCGGTCTTGGCATACAAATCGCCCAAGTGCGAATGAATGGTCGCGTCATGACTCTCGCGCCCTTCGGCCATGCGCAACGTGGCCTCGGCATCCGCCAGTTTGTTCTGCTTAAAGTAAATCCAGCCCAGGCTATCCAGGTACGCGCCATTGTATGGCTCGTCTTTCAGTGCCCGGCGCACCAAATCCTCCGCCTCATCCAGGCGCGTCCCCAAATCGCCCAGCATGTAGCCGTAATAGTTCAGCACCTGAGCGTTGTTGGGATTCACGGCCAATACTTTTTTGAACTGTTCTTCGGCGCGATCGAACATCTTCTGCCGCTCGTAAATGGCGCCGAGCAGGAACCACACCATCTCATTGTCGCGTTGCGGTCCCGGCAAGGCCTCCGCGGTGCGCGCCGCGGCTTCGGCTTCCTTGTAACGCCGCCCGCGCTCGTAGACCTGAGCGATATTTAGATAGGTGTCGCGGTCCGCCGCACCCGCGCCTACTCCGCCGTTCGCGGAAAGCTGCGCGCGCAAAATCTTCACGGCTTCGTCGGTCTGCCCGTTTTCGCCCAGCAGCAGCGCATCACTGGTGCGAATCGCCGCATCTCCCGGATATTTCGCCACCGCGTCCTGACCATTGGCCAGCGCCTTAGGCAAATCCTTCGCCGCGCGATAGGTGTCCATGACCAGCAGCCGCGCGCGCTTGTCCTCGTCTTCGCCCAGGTGCCCCAGCTCATCGTAAGTAAAAATCGCCGCCTGATAATTCTGCGTGTCGCGATACAGTTGTCCAAGTTGCTGATACAAAATCGCCAGCGAGCGCCGTCGCGTGGGCAGCACGCTGCGCTCCGCCTTGATCCCCGTCACGGCATCGGACAGCACGCGAATGGCATCCTCAAAGCGCCCCTGCGCCTGATACAGCATGGCTTCGTTGTACATCACTTCCAGACTGCCCGGCGCCAGCTGCCGCGCCTTGACCAGATTATCTTCGGCCTTGTCCATCTGGTGCAGCTCGCGATAAATCTGCGCCAGCCGCAAATACACGTCCGAATCGTCGGGCATCACGTCGGCGAGCTTCTGATACACCCCCAACGCTTCTTGGTATTTTTCTTCGGAGAGCAGCGTCTGCCCGAGGCCGCGTTGGTGGCTGAGCTCCGCGGGGTCCAGATCCATGGCTTGGCGGTAGGCGGTTTCGGCTTTGGCTAAATCATGTCCCTGGGTATAGGCGTCGCCGAGCAAGTCGAGCAGCGTCGGCGAACTGGTATGCGTGGTAATGCCTTCCAGGAGCGTGATGGCCTCGGAGTTCTTCCCTTCGTCGAGCAACAACTGCGTCAACTGCTCGACGGCCGGCTCATTTTCCGAATCCGTCCGCAAGATTCCACGCAACACTTCTTCCGCTTTGTCGGGCTCATTGCGCAAGCGATACAAACGCGCCAGCCACAGCGCGGACTCCGTATCCTCCGGGTCCATGCGGTAAATCTCGCGATACTGCTCGATGGCCTTCGTAACCGTGTCCGACTTGCCGCTGCCCACGCTGAAATCGCCGAGGCTGCGCAAATAAATCCGCCCCAGCAAACGCCGCGGCGCCAGGTTATTCGGATCGCGCTTCAAAATTTCGTTGGCTTCTTCTACCGCTTCGTGGATGCGCTGGGCCTTCCAGTACATTTCCGCCAGCCGCTCGCCAATCACCGGCGACTTCATATCCAGCGCGTAGGCCTTCTTGTAAGCCTCAATGGCTTGCGTGGCATACTCCGCTCGCGAGGTCGCCTCGTATTGCTGCTCGTAGATGTGCCCTATGGTGAAGTAGTAGTAGGCGTCGCCGCGGCTTGCTTCTTCCGCCTTGGTGTATTGGGGCTTGGTAGCCTCGGTATTGCTGCCGTCACTGTTCGCGGTGTCGGGCTTCGTGGTGACCTGCCCGGCGTGCGCACCGGCCTGCACAAGTCCACAAGCGCCAAGCCCGGCCAGCAAAGTTGCGATGGTAATCGGTCGAAAAGTCATAGCCGCCCCAAAAGAAAAGTATCCCATGCGCGCGAAACGCGGTCAAAACCCATTCGCACTAGACTCCCTCAAACCGTCAGCACAGTCGCCGAACGGCTCGCGACGCCGTCCTCCTCAGATGCCGCGAACTTGCAAAAGCGTTGGCGTGCCCAAAAAAGCCCAAGCGCCAGGTGAGAGTAAGACGGCTACCCGCGAGGAAGTTTCAGGGCCGTCGATCACTTCGTTCTAGAGTGGCCGCCGCTCAATCGCCGCGCCGATGCACCTTTGTATGCTTATGATCCGCCACGGGATCCAGCAATCGGAAAACATGCTCCCCGGTCTTGGGGTCAAAGCTATACAGCAGCACCGCATCGGCGGCCCCATCTTCCGACGCCAACTCCAGCGCCGGATTGTCCATAATCACGTCGCCGTTATTGCGCACGCGCAGCTCGGCGCCCACCTGCAACACAATCTTTGTTCCTTCCGCATTCGCAGCCATCCCACCTCCTGAGCGCCAAATCCCGTCTGTATTCAGGAGTAGGATGCCTGTCGCCCTGCGAAAGACGCGTGCAACATTAATGGGTTTGAGCGGGGATTATTAGGTTTGATCGGGTACTGGACGGCTCCTCAGTGCAGGAAGTGGCGCATGCCCGTAAACACCATGGCCATGCCCAGGCGGTCGGCGGCGGCGATGACTTCGGAGTCCTTGACCGAGCCGCCGGGCTGGAT
>DATFYV010000320.1:0-3468 GCA_035314845.1 Candidatus Acidiferrum sp. | reverse complement strand
AGATATTCGGCGATGACGGCGTCGTTGTCGAGATAGGCGGCGGCGTCAAACGGCGCGTAGGTGGTTTTCATGGTTTTGCTCCCTTGAGATCCCGCGCCATTTTCTTGGCTTTGGCAATGTCGCGCGCCTGCGATGCTTTCACGCCGCCGACCGGCAAGACATAGACGGTGGATTCCGTTCGCGTGTAGTATGCCCGATAGCCCGGTCCAACGTGGATGCGCATCTCCGATACGCCCTCGCCGACAGGTTGGCAATCGCCAAAGTTTCCGAACGTCGCGCTACGCAGACGCGCCAGGATTCTGGCCTTGGCCCGTTGGTCGGCTAGAACGGACAGCCAGGCGACGAATTCGGACGACTGAACAAGCGTATTCACGTCCGTCCATTGTATCCAAGTGGATACGATTCGGCAAGCCCTGAGCTGAGCGGCGGCCCTCTTCGGTCCGGTAAGCAAAAAATTACATCCGGGTGATGTTCTGGGGGCATCATTACGTGTTGCGTGTGGGTCAGCCACAAGAGACGGCGGCACGGAGGGTACACGTGAAGGGGATGCGGAATTGTGGGATGGCGCGGGGGTGGTGCGCGGTGCTGGGGGCGGTGCTGCTGTGGGGATGCGGGGGCGGCGCGGGAAAGTCCGCGGCGGCGCAGACGGAGAGTGCTGCGAAGCCCAGTTCCGCGAAGCCGGGGGCTGCGCCGCAACAGCTTAGCGCGGAGGGGCAGGCGGCGCTGCGCGGCATGGTGCAGGCGGGGAAGCTGGGGGATTTGCGCTGGCCGGATTTCAGCGATTACACGAAGCATGTGCAGAAATTTTACGACTCGTACGGCTATGCTTTGCCGTGGGTGCGGGACATGCAGCCGACTACGCAGGCGCGGCAGGTGATTGCGGCGCTGATGGATGCGGAGCAGAAGGGTTTGAATGCGGAGGATTATGACGGACCGCGGTGGGCGGAGCGGCTGGCGAAGCTGAAACCGGGGGCTGCACGAACGTCCGAAAAGGATGCGGAAAATGATGCGGTGCGCTTCGATGCGGCGCTCACGGTTTGCGTGATGCGCTACATTTCGGACTTGCACATCGGGAAGGTGAATCCCAAACATTTTGATTTCGGGCTGGACATCGAGACGAAGAAATACGATTTGCCGGAGCTGTTGAAAGAGCAGATCGTGGACGGGGCCGACGTGGCGGGGGCGCTGGCGCAGGTGGAGCCGCCGTATCCGGGGTATCAACGCACGATTCAGGCGCTGCACAACTATCTGGAGATGGAGAAGCAAGCGAGTGGGCAGCCGTTGCCGCCAGTGGCGAAGACTCTCGCGCCGGGAGGGACGTATGCGGGCGTGCCGCAACTGGCGCGGTTTCTGCAACTGGTTGGGGACTTGCCGACGAATGCCAGCGTGGCGGCGGACGCGACTACGTACGACGGTCCGCTAGTGGACGCGGTGAAAAATTTTCAGCGGCGGCACGGGCGGACTGGCGATGGGCGCATCGACGCGCAAACGCTGGCGGATCTCAATGTGCCGCTGACGACGCGGGTGCGGCAGATGCAACTGACGCTGGAGCGCTGGAGGTGGATACCAGTAGGGCTGCACGCGGCGCCGATTGTGGTGAATATTCCGGAGTTTCGCGCGCGGGCGTTCGACGAAAATTTTAAGCTGGCGCTGTCGATGAACGTGGTGGTGGGCAAGGCCTATGGGCACACCACGCCGGTGTTCGAGGACCAGATGCAGTATGTGATCTTCCGGCCGTACTGGAGCGTGCCATATTCGATCGCCAAGGCGGAGTTCCTGCCGAAAGTGGCGAAGGATCCGGATTATCTGGCGAAAAAAAACTTTGAGGTGGTGGATAGCCGGCAGAACGTGGTGACTGCGGGAAGCGTCAGCCCCGACGTCCTGCAACAACTGCGCGCGGGCAAACTATTTATCCGCGAAACGCCGGGGCCGAAAAATTCGCTGGGTCTGGTGAAGTTTATTTTTCCGAACGACTACAACGTGTACATGCACGACACGCCGGCGCGCGAGCTGTTCGCCAAATCGCGGCGGGATTTCAGTCATGGATGCATTCGACTGGAGCGGCCCGCGGACCTGGCAGTGTGGGTGCTGCGCAATAATCCCGGATGGGACGCGGAGCGCGTGCGCGCGGCGATGAACGGCGAGTCGCCGCTGCAGGTGAATCTGGCGCAGCCGATTCCGGTGCTAATTGTTTATGGCACGGCGATTGTGCCGGAGAGCGGAGAAGTGGACTTCTTCGACGACATCTATAAGCATGACGCGGCACTGGAAAAAGTGCTGGCGAAGGGTTATCCGTATCCGAATTAGACTGCCGCTTAGTCCCCGGCGATGAGGCTGGCGGGGCAGTCGAAACACCACTGGCGGACGCGGCCCACGTCGACGTGGATGAAGTCAGAGTGCGGATAGTAGCCGACGCCGCCGCGCTGCAGAGCAAGCGCCGCTTTGCGCAGAGTCAAGGTGTTGATGCCGGGCATGCGCAGGTCGATGGCTTCGGCTTGGATGTGCAGGCTGTTTTTGGCCACGCCGTTGGTGCGGGCGCGCAGGGACTCGTTGGTGCCGGAAGTGCGATAGCCGCAAACGATGTCGATTTCGGCGCCAGGATGGCCCACGGAGGCGGTGAGGTCGGAGAGGATGTCGTAGAGGCGGGGATCGAAGTGACGGACGTCGTTGGTATTGTGATCGCGCAGAAAATAATCCAGCTTGTTCAGGGCGTCGGGAAGGTAGCGGTCGCCGCGGCGGTAAACGATCTCGAGGCGTTCCGAGGTGTGAGTGTTGTAGAGCGAGAGCAGGTGTTCTGCGCCATTTTGAGCGGGCGCGGCGGCAGCGGTGTTTCCCGGGGTTTGCGAACGAACCACAGCTGGTGCGATTAGCAGCAGAAACGCGGCAATAAATTTGATACTCGATCCCATTTTTCCCAATGCGTGCATCTTATTTTCTCCCCTAAAAGTTTAGCAGAAATGTGCGCTGCAATCTCGTGGAATTGGCCGGTGGGTACCTCCTGTGGGTACCTGCTAAAGGATCGGACCGTAGCCGATTGCGCAGCACTGGACGGGCGTACCGTTGACGGGGAGAGAGCGGTTGGTTAGCGTGAAGAGTGGCGGAGCGCCTCCCCGCTTCGCGCGACTTGCGACCCTTGTGAGGTGGGAGCTTCTCCGTGGCCAACCCGATTATTACGCTGACAACCGATTATGGAACGAACGACCATTTGGCGGGAACGCTGAAGGGCGTGATTTTGAAGATTGTGCCGGATGCTACAGTGGTGGACATCACGCATCAGGTGAATGCCTACGATTTGCTGGATGGGGCGCTGGCCATTGGGTCGGCGTATTCTTATTTTCCGGCGCGGACAATTCATGTGGTGGTGGTGGATCCGGGAGTGGGGACGGCGCGGCGGCCGTTGCTGGTCAGCGCGGGAGGGCAATATTTTGTGGCGCCGGATAATGGCGTGCTTTCGGTGATTTACGAGCG
>DATFYV010000319.1:0-9014 GCA_035314845.1 Candidatus Acidiferrum sp. | reverse complement strand
GCTCCCGAGCGATTCGAGGACGTTACCCACCGCATTATTTCCGAAGAGATTCGCGCTGTCAGCTCTCCGGAGCATCCCGTTAGCGCCACCCTACTGCGCGAACACTTGCCCGGCCGGGTGACCGCGCGCGGCTTTCCAGATCTGGAATTCGATAGCTTGTTTGCCAGCGATTGCAGTGGACCGGAGGAAGCAAGCAGGCAAATTCAGAAGGCTTGCGAGATTCTGGAGAATTAATAAGTAAAGATACCCGGTCTTCCTTCCTTCATCGCGCAACCACAGGGCGTTGGCTAAGCTATGCCATTTCCGCGGTGCTGGGCCTTGCGACGCTCGGCGGCCCAATCGGCGAAGCGCTGCATTCCCACACGATGCTTCCACGCTAAACCGACAAATTTGCCAGGGGTCATTTCGCCGACCTGCGCGCCGAGATAAGTCTCAAATCGCCAAAGTAAGTAAGGGCTCTTCCACGGCCGTAGGCGGAAGCCGCGCGCGGAAATCCAGTAGTAGCGGAGCGAATTAAACATAGTCTGGTTACAACTGGCCTGGCTCGGCGCACACGAACGCTAATTCGCCGGCAGTGGCACCGACAGATGTTCATGCACCAGTTGCCAATTCGCGCTGTGCTTTTCCCAAATCCCGGTGTAACGCACATCCATTTCTTCGCTCTTGCCGCTTTTCTCGGTAACCGCCAGATGCATCGGGACGATCGTCCAGGCGATCATTCCTCGCCGCGCCACTTTCAAATCTTTGCCTGCCGTCAGTTTGATAGTTGCCGCGCCGTCGAGAAATTCCTTCTGCACCCCTTCGTGATATTCCTTCCAACCGTGATACGAAAAGGGCGCCAAGTCGTAAAATACCAGTCCATCCGTCTTGGCATAGAACTTCGCTGGCGCATCGGCATTGCCGCTGCTCCAGGCCGCGCAATAGTCGTCGGTTAATTTGCGGAAGACAGCGTCATCCGTGGCTTTTTGTTGTGCGCGCGCCCCCACGAACGTCAGCAACCCCCCCAAAATCGCCAAAACCACGTACAACACCCAGTGCCCGCGGCCAACGCTACGCGCTCGGTTATTCACACAAATCTCCGCCATTCTGGTCCTCCGACACACGATACGCAGCGGCTCGCTCAGCCCCGCCACGTCCCAAGCGATTGCAATGTGCCCTACCCTAATGCGAATCGCGCACTTTTGCAAGGCAGCGTATCGCGCTTTGTCAACGCTCGTTAGAAATGTCCCTTTCTTACCTCGTTAGAAATGTCCCTTGGGGATGTTGTTTTGTTGCAGCGAGGTACAACAGACAGCCCCAACAACCTCTACGGCCAAACGCTTCACCTGCCAGCAGCCGCCGTTCGCCGGTAAAAACCGCCTGTCCGCCGAATCCTGGATGAGCCAGCCCCGCTTGACCCCGATACTCGCCATATGAGTTACGCACTGTATGCACTGGCACAGCGAGGCGAGGACATGACCCCTCTTGAAACGAAAGCCTATTCACTTAACAATATTTTGGGCGGCGCGCTGCTGCTGTTCGGCGCCCTGTTCTGCTACCTGCGCGTTGTAGCCAGCATCCAACATGTGTCATTTTATTTCCCATCGAACGCTTCCGACGTGCTGGGGCTGCTACCGGCGACCGGCTTGGCCGCCGCCCGCCTATTGCAGGACCTGACGCTCAACCCCGCATCCGCATTCTCTGCCGCCCTCTACTTCTTGCTATCATGCTGGCCGGTAGTCATCATTTTTCTGGGAGCCATCCTTTTGCGCAATAGCCTTTTCGCAGCCCTGCAGCCGGAATCCTCGAGGATTCCCCATGTCGGCGGTTCTTCGGGAGACCGCGAATGAGTTGCGCGCGCACCGGCCGCAATGTTGAAGGCGGGCTGATCGGTGGCACCGTCATCGTGGTAGTCGGGCTGATCTTTTTGCTGGACAATATGGGCCTGGTCTCCGTCGGGCACCTGTTCCGCTTCTGGCCGATGATCATGGTGGTGGCGGGTCTGGCGTCGCTGGCTTCACCACAAGGCCGGGTAAAAGGTGCGGTTCTCATCGTTCTGGGCGCTCTGTTTCAATTGGACGCGTTGGGTATCGCCCACTTCCGCTGGAGTTCGCTATGGCCTCTGGCTATCATCGGCGCCGGGTTGATGGTCATGTGGACCACTCTCGAACGCCGCCGCATCGGCTCGAATCTCGGCGATCCGCGCAACACGCTCAACGAGTTCGCGCTCTTCGGCGGCTGCCAGCGCCGCGTCACCAGCCTGGACTTCAAGGGCGGCAACCTCACCGCGATTTTCGGAGGCATCGAAATCGACCTGCGCCAGGCCGCCATGCTCGACGAGAGCGCCGAGCTCACCATCAATGCCCTCTTCGGCGGATGCGAAGTCCGTGTACCCGATACCTGGGAAATCGTCGCGCACGGCCAGGGAATCTTCGGCGGTTACGTGGATAGCACCAAGCCGAACAACCTTCCGCCCGAAGTCCTCAGCGGCACTCCGCGTAAAACGCTGCTCCTCCGCGGCGTGGCCATTTTTGGCGGCGTGGAAATTAAGAACTGATGATCCAATGCATCCGCTTATCGCACGCCGCAGCCATCTGGCAATTTACGCCGCAGCCTGGGTTCCCCTCAGCTTGTTTCTGGAGTATCTCCTCCACACCGCTGCGCACCTCAGCTGGCTCGATACCGCGGTTCTCTCTTGGCCCTTGTGCTTGGTCTACCTGTTCATGTGCCTGCCGGCATGGTATTCCTGCAAGAGCGCGCCCCTCGAACGCACCGAGGGTACGCGGCTGGCGCTCACCCACGGCACCGCCGCCGTGCTGGTGAGTTTGTTGTGGGTGCAACTAGGAAAATTGCTGGCGGCGGGCTTGTCGCGCTTCGCCGCGTTCCACGGTCTGGATGCGCGCTACGGCGCGGCGCTACCCACCTTGTTTGCGGCCGGAGTGTTGCTCTACCTTTTGGCAGTGGCTTCTTGTTACATCACTCTAGGGCTGGAAGCCTCGCGTGCAGCGCAAGAGCGCGTGATGCAATCGACGGTCTTAGCCCGCGATGCGGAACTGAAAGCCCTGAAAGCCCAGGTAAATCCGCACTTTCTCTTCAATAGCCTGAATTCCATCAGCGCGCTCACCAGCATCGACGCTGCCAAGGCCCGCGAAATGTGCATCCTGCTTGCGGAATTTCTGCGCATGACGCTGGGTCTGGGGGAAAAATCCAGCATTCCGCTCGGCGAAGAGCTACATTTGCTAGAGCGATTTCTGGCCATTGAAAAAGTTCGCTTCGGACCGCGCCTGGAAATGCGCGAGGACATTCAGGAAGAAAGCAAACTCGCGCTCATCCCGCCGCTGCTGTTGCAGCCTTTGGTTGAAAACGCCGTGACGCATGGGATCGCCAACCTGCTCGATGGTGGCATCGTGACGCTGGTGACGCGCTGCACGGATGCACGGCTTACCGTGATCGTGGAGAACACGTACGACGAGGATGCGTTGCCTGCTCGCCGCGGCGGCCTCGGATTGTCCAACGTGCGGGGCAGACTCGAAGCGCGCTTCGGTAAAGAAGCCGACATGCGCGTCACCAGCGATACCGGCATCTTCAAGGTACAACTCTCCATGCCTCTGGAACTCGCACCCATTGCGGTCATTTCTGAAACACTGCAGGAGGAGGCCACGCGATGACCGCCGCAAAGGCTCAGCTGGGCGCCATCATCGTCGACGACGAGCAACTCGCCCGTCACGCCGTCCGCGAACTTCTCTCTACCCATACCGAAATTCACATCCTCGCCGAATGCGCAAACGGCATCGAAGCTGTAAAAGCCGTCGCCGAACACCAGCCAGCTCTAATTTTCCTCGACGTTCAGATGCCGAAACTCACCGGCTTCGACGTGCTGGAACTGATCAATACGAATGCCGCAGTGATTTTTACCACCGCTTATGATCAATACGCCATGCGCGCGTTTGAAGTGCACGCCGTGGATTATTTGCTAAAGCCGATCGGGCGCGAGCGCTTCGAAACTGCCCTATCTCACGCGAAAACCCTCATCGCGAACAAATCCCCAGCCCCGCGCGCGGAAGACTTAGCCGCCGCAGCCCGCGCGCCACAACAATTCCTCGAACGGGTAGTGGTAAAGGACGGCACCCGCGTAAGCATTATCCCCGTGGCAAAATTGGATTATGTAGAAGCTCAGGACGACTACGTGGCGCTAGCCAGCGCAGGAAAAAAACGTCTTAAGCAACAAACCATCGCTAGCCTGGCAGCATGCCTGGACCCGCAATGCTTTGTGCGCATTCACCGCTCGTACATCGTAAATCTCGAGCGGGTGACGCGCATCGAGCCCTATGCCAAAGACAGCAAAATCGCCATTTTGTCGGATGGAACGCGCCTGCCAGTGAGCCGCTCGGGCTACGCGCGTTTGCAGGAATTGCTGGATCAGCGGCCGAATCTGTAACGGTGGCCGCTATAACTGGGAACACGACCTAGGATGCCAGGCGTCGCACCCAAATGCGGCTGGTCGCGGGCTTGCCGAGGTGCATCAATTTTCCCGCCGCCCGCAAGGTCATCGTCTCGTCATACTCGCGATTCAAAATCTCGACGGTGGTCGCCGGCCGCAATCGCAAGCCTTCCAAAAACTCTAAAAACTGTGCGTCTTTTTCGTACACACAAACAATCTCGGCCTTCTCGTCCGCGCGCAAATCGGCCAACAGAACCGCGCCGCTGCGCCGCACCTTGGCGATTCCCCCGCGCATTGGAACGCCATGCGGACACGATTTCTTATCGCCAAAGCGCTTCAGCAACAGCGCTTCGACCTCCGGGGAAATCGCATGCTCCATACGCTCGGCTTCGTCATGCGCCTTGGCCCAGGACAAGCCAATGACCTCGGTCAGCAGCATCTCCGCAAGCTGATGGCGGAGCGCCAATCTTTCCGCCACGCCACGCCCCTTCGCCGTAAGCGAAATCCCGCCCTCGCGCCCCACGCGCACATGCCCATCGCGCGTCATGCGCTTCAGTGCCGCAGTCACAGCAGGCGGCGTAACGTTCAACTCCTCCGCCAGCCGCGCGCTGATCGGCGTCTGATCTTCCTCAAGCATCTCCCAGATGGCTTTCAAATAATCTTCCTGGGACACGCTGGTCTTTTCGCGCTTCAATCGAGCTCCTCAAACCACCGAGCAGCTTTCACGCTGCAGCCAGCTTCAAAAAATGCTCATGCACCGTGGAATCATCCGTCAACTCCGGATGAAACGTCGCCGCCAGAACCTTGCCCTTCTGCACCAGCGCAGGCTTGCCAGCATATTCTGCCAGAACTTCGATCCCTGGCCCCGTTCGTTCAATCACCGGCCCGCGAATGAATACCATCTCCATCGGCTGTTCAGCAAGTTTCGAAGGCCCAAAAAAAACGTCGCTGGCGATCTGCCGCCCGTACCCGTTCCGCAGCACGGTCATATCCAAAATTCCCAGCGACGATTGCGCCGGATGCAAAACCTCGCTGGCTAACAAGATGGCTCCCGCACAGGTGCCGAAAACGGCGTGCCCGTTCGCCACAAATGTCTTTATGGCGTCGTAGAGGCCCTCCTCCTGCAAGAATTGCAGCTGCGTGGTGCTTTCACCGCCGGGCAGAATTAGCCCGTCACATCCCGCCAAATCCGTGGGTGTGCGCACTTCCACGGTCCCCACGCCCAGCCTGTCCAGCATGGCGGCGTGCGCCGCAAAATCTCCCTGTACCGCCAAAATCCCAATCTTCACAATTGTCCTTGTAATAGCGGGAGCTTCCCTGCCTTTGCGTCGACTGCAGTCACAAACCGATCTGCACAATCACCACCCGCGCGTCGAAAGCATATCCTTCTCATCCATTACGCGAATATCGAGCCCCGGCATAGCCTCGCCCAACTCTTCGCTAGCCTCCAACACAGCCTTGGGATCTGCGAAATGCGTGGTGGCCTTCACCACCGCCTTAGCTCGGGCCTCCGGGTCGCTGGACTTAAAAATCCCCGAGCCCACAAACACGGCCTCCGCTCCCAAAGCGCGGACGAGCGCAGCATCTGCTGGCGTGGCAATTCCACCAGCGGAAAAATTGGGTACGGGTAATTTCCCGGTTTTGGCTACTTCGCGAATCAACTCGAGCGGCGCGCCAAGCTCCTTGGCCTCGCGCATCAGCTCATCGTCACGCATGGTGGTCAACTTTTTCATTTGCGAAACGATGGTGCGCATATGCCGCACGGCCTCCACGACGTTCCCCGAACCCGCTTCGCCCTTGGTGCGAATCATGGCCGCGCCTTCGCCGATGCGTCGCAATGCTTCGCCGAGGTTTCGCGCACCGCACACAAACGGCACGCGATAGTCGTGCTTCCAAATATGATTCTCTTCATCCGCAGGCGTCAGCACTTCGCTCTCATCGATAAAGTCCACTTCCAGCGCCTGCAAAACCTCGGCCTCCGCAAAATGCCCGATGCGCACTTTGGCCATCACGGGAATCGTCACGGTAGCCATAATTTCGCGAATCACCTTGATCGACGCCATGCGCGCCACGCCGCCCTCTTTGCGAATATCCGAAGGCACGCGCTCCAGGGCCATCACCGCGCAAGCACCCGCCTTTTCCGCGATCTCCGCCTGCGCGGCGTTGGTGACGTCCATAATCACGCCACCCTTGAGCATCTCGGCGAGGCCAACCTTAACGCGCCACTCGTTCGAACCTTTGCTTCCGTTCTTCTCCGCGCCGTTTACCTTCATTTCCATCTCCTGTAGCGGCCGCCTTCTAAGGCGGCGCTTTTTTCCGTGCTTCCAGCGAAATCCGTTCTATAGCGTCAACAAGCTAGTGTCTACGTAGATTCCTTCGTCCGCAGCACCACAAACCGCGCCCTGCCCCGCGCCAAAATTTCCCCCGCCGCATCCCGAATCTCGCACATCTGAAACAAATTTCTCCCCACCTGCGCCGTCTCAAACGCCTCCACAAAAATCTCCTGATTCACCCCTATCGGCTTTAAATAATCAATGTTCATATCCGCCGTGACCGCCTGCGCCCCGCGAAACCGGCAAACCTTCCCCATCGCCTCATCCAGCACCATGGCAATAATCCCGCCATGAACTATTCCACCGCCGCCCTGATACCGCGGCCCCAACACAAACTTTCCAACAATCTTCCGCTGAACGTTATCCTGCTCAAACGTTAGCAGCATCCCCGCATCCGCCGCCCCGCCACACCCAAAACACTTATTCGCCGGATTGGGCGCCAACGTAGTGGTCCGACTGCCGCCGCTCATACCAGCGCCACCCGGCTGCTCTCTGCCCGCCGAACGCCGCGCGTGCGCTTGCGCATCTCCATCTTCAGCACCTCCGCCAAAGTCGCCACCCCGCGCGTAATGTCCTTCTCATTCATCGCCGCATAGCCGAGCCGCAGCGTGTTCGGCAGCGGTCCCTGCACGTAAAAATACCGCCCTGGGGCAAACAACACCCCGCGCTCCTTGGCGTGAATCAGCAACTCGCTGGCATCAAACCCTGCCGGCAACTCCAGCCACAAACACATCCCGCCCTCGGGCTTGGTCCAGCGCGTCCCCTCCGGCATATACTTCCGCAGCGCTTCATCCAACGCCGCCAGGCGCAGCGCATACACCTTCCGCATCTTCGCCACATGCCTGGCAAACAGACCGCGCCGCAAAAATTCCGCCAGCGAAGCCTGAGCCAGTTGATCCGTATGAATGTCGGTATTCTGCTTCACCACCCGCAAGCGATCGATCACCGCCGCCGGCGCCACAATCCACCCAACGCGCAAGCCCGGAAATGCCACCTTCGCGAAACTATCGATGTGAATTACCAAATCCGCGCGATCGAGCTGCTTAAGCGAAGGCTCTCGCTCTTCCCGCCCGTGCAGCCGCCCATAAATATGGTCCTCCACCACTGGCACCGAATGCCGCGCCGCCAACTCCAGCAACTTCCTGCGCGACGCCAGCGGCAACGACACTCCCGTGGGATTATGAAAATCTGGGGTAACCACAATCAGCTTCACGCGATTCCCCGCCAGCGTATCTTCCAGCGCCTCCATGTCCATGCCCAACGACGCGCCCGGCTCTGCGTGCGTCCGCACCGGCACCGCCAGACACCGCGCCCGCGCCTGATGAAAAATTGCCACCGCGCCCGGATACGCCGGATTCTCCAGAATCACCGCGTCGCCCGGCCGCACAAATGCCTTGCTGATCAAATCCAGCGATTGCTGGCAGCCGTCGGTGATCAAAATGTTTTCGTCCTTGGCCGCAATCCCTTCCTTGCGCACCAGTTCAATGATCGCTTCCTTCAGCGGCTGGTAGCCATCCGAAGGACCCAAACTCAAAACGTCCACCGCCTCGCGCCGCAGCACCGCATTGATGCACGTCTGCAGCTCTTCCACGGGAAAATGGTCCGGCGCAGGCCGCGCCATCACGAAGGAGAGCGCATCTTCCGGCGCCGCGGCGGTCAACCGGCTGAGCACCTCTTCCCCGCGCTCGTCTGCAAACAGCAATTCCCATCGAATCCCCCGCGCGCCGTCCAAAACCGGCGGGGCTGGCGGCGTAATCTTCAGCCCATTTCCATTCGCGCGAATAAAGGTCCCTCGCCCCACATGCCCCTGAATCAACCCCTCCGACTCCAGTTCCGCATAAGCATTCGCCACCGTAGTGCGATGCACGCCCAAAGCCACCGCCAATTCCCTGCTGGCGGGAATGCGGTCCCCTGGACGCAAATCACCCGCATGCACCAGCGCCCGCAATTGGTCACGCAGTTGAACGTATAAGGGAACATGACTTTCCGGCTGGAGGTGCACAGGCAACATTGTCTCTCACCCTGCGCCCAATTCTACCAGAACATGGCCTACTGCAAGAGCCAATATGTCTACCGCCATTTTGTCTTTTCTTGGTCTTCGTAGCGACGCCCCTTAGGGTGTCATTTCGGCCTCGCGGGCACGTCGGGAGGCTTCGCTGCGGGCGCTCCGTCCACCGTTGCACCAGCCTCCAAGGGCCGCAAACACAACCGTGTCAAATCCTGCTGGTCGCACTGGTACAGAAGCACTAGGGGCAAATCCC
>DATFYV010000318.1:0-6480 GCA_035314845.1 Candidatus Acidiferrum sp. | reverse complement strand
ACAGCGCCCGCCGGGTGACGCCGCGAATCGCGGGATTCAGTCCGGGAACGTCGCCGCCGCCGGTGAGAATTCCGATCACGCCCTTTTTGGTATTTACATTCGCCATGCTAGTTCGCCTCGCTGAGTGAAGTGCAGCCCGCAATTATCCACCTGCAGCGAACAATTACAAAGCGCCGCAGCGCTGATGACAGAGAAGATGAGTGGAAAATCAGGGTACCCCGCCCCCGGGCGTGTCACACATCGTTTTGATTCCAAAGGAATTAGATGCAAATTTCGCATTTTGATTCTGTTGGAGTTAGTGAGGCTTCAGAATGTTTGGGTAAAGGGGCCCATACTACCCCCCCGGGGGGTCGCACATCATTTTGATTCCATGGGGGTTAGATGTGAGTTTCGCATATCGCTCTGATTCTGTTGGAGTTAGAGAGGCGAGCGTTTCTAGGGAAGTTGCACGAGAGAGGTTGGTGCGGCGGATGGCAGGATGAGCAACGGCCGAGATGGGAGAGCGATTTGACATTCTTGATTATAGCAAGGTAACGTTAACATATCCATATTTATACTATACGTATCAAGACTGGGTAAGACCGCCCGGCATACGCCAATTAGGATTGACATGCGTTACGTTACGCGTTACGGTGGAAAGTGATACGGACGATCCGTCACAAGGGTCTGAAGCGGCTCTACGAGGATGACGACCCGCGCGGCGTGATTAGCGAGCATGCGGAGAAGCTGCGGGACATTCTGGCGCGACTCGATGCCGCCGCTGCACCGGCGGATATGGATTTGCCGGGTTTTCGACTGCATCCGCTCAAGGGTGAGTTGAAAGGGCTTTGGGCGGTAACCGTTCGCGCGAATTGGCGAGTGATTTTCCGCTTCGGGGACGGCGATGCTTGGAACATTGATTATGTCGATTACCACTGAGGAGGTAGCGTCATGGCAATGAAGAATCCGCCGCATCCGGGAGGATTGGTGTTGCGGCAGTGTATTGCGCCTTTGGGTTTGACGATTACGGATGCGGCGGCTGCGCTGGGAGTGACGCGTACTACTTTGTCAGAATTGGTGAATGGGAAGCGCGGGATTTCGCCGGAGATGGCGGTGCGGCTTTCCAAGGTGTTCGGCGGCAGCGCGGAGAGCTGGCTGACGCAGCAAGCACAGTACGAGCTTGCGCAGGTCGACGTGGCGCGCATCAAGCTCAGGCGGTTGGCGCTGGCTTAGCCACGCCACTTCGGCGTTTTTGCGCTTTCGTGTCTTAGGTATGGAATGGCGTTCCCTGTACAATTGCCGCTTATGTATCTGACGATCTCCACGACTCACCGCCCGGCGACGGATCTGGGATATCTGCTGCACAAGCGGCCTGGGAAGTTGCACGACGTTCCGCTTTCGTTTGGTAAGGCTTACGTGTTTTATCCCGAGGCGACGGACGAGCGCTGCAGCGTGGCGCTATTGACCGAAGTTGACCCGGTGGAGTTGGTGCGCAAGCCCGGCGGGCCATCCGGAAATGGCGAGGGTGGACTGCTGGATCAGTACGTGAATGACCGGCCATACGTATCCTCGTCTTTCACGAGCGTCGCGCTCGCGCGGGCTTTCAGCACGGCGATGGGAGGGCGCAGCAAAGATCGACAGGAGCTGGCCGAGACGGCGCTGCCGCTGGAGGTTGAAATTGCGGTCGTCCCCTGCCGCGGCGGAGAAGCATTTCTGCGCAGCCTGTTCGAGCCGCTAGGCTATGTCGTTGGTGCTACGCGCTACGCCCTCGACACAAAGTTTCCGGAGTGGGGCGAGAGCCGTTATTGGAAAGTGGTGCTCACGGCACAGAAGAAGCTAGCGGGGTTGCTGGAACATTTGTATGTGCTACTACCGGTGCTGGACGATGACAAGCACTATTGGGTGGCAAAAGACGAAGTAGAAAAGCTGCTGTTACGCGGCGGGAGCTGGCTGGCGACGCACCCGGAACGCGAAGAGATCACGCGGCGATATTTGAAACATCAGAAACACCTGATGCGGGAAGCGCTGGCGCGGCTCGCCGACGAGGGTGACGATCCGGATGAGTTGGCGGAGATTCATGCGGCGCAGGAGGGCGCAATCGAAGAGCGCATCAGCCTGAATCAGCAGCGGCTGGGATCGGTGTTGGCGGCACTGCGGCAGCTTGACGCAAAACGCGTGCTGGACCTTGGCTGCGGCGAAGGGCGGTTGCTTTCTCTGTTGCTGGCGGACAACTCGTTTACAAACATCTTGGGAATGGACGTGTCGCCACACGTGCTCGAGAAAGCAGCGGAGCGATTGCGGCTGGACACCATGCCGACGCGAAAGCGCGAACGGCTGGAATTGCAGCAAGGATCGCTGATGTACCGGGATGAGCGGCTGGCGAACTACGATGCGGCGGCGGTGGTGGAAGTGGTCGAGCATCTGGACGCGCCGCGGCTGGCAGCGTTCGAGCGGGTGCTGTTCGAACAGGCGCGCCCGGGCGGTGTGGTGATGACCACGCCGAATCGCGAGTACAACGTGAAGTTCGAGACGTTGCCGACTGGCAAGTTCCGGCACCAGGATCACCGGTTCGAGTGGACGCGGAGCGAGTTTCAAGAGTGGGCAAATCGCGTGGCGGCCATGCATCAGTACGATGTGACATTTCTGCCAATCGGGGCGGAGGATGCGTCGCTGGGTGCGCCGACGCAAATGGCAATATTCCGGAGAAAGAATTAGCTAACCCCTTGCGAGAAAAGTTCACCTTTCCAGATTTGTCTCTCGTCGTGCTCATTGGCGCCTCCGGTTCGGGTAAGAGCACCTTCGCGCGCAAACATTTTCTGCCGACGGAGGTTATTTCGTCGGACTACTGCCGCGCGCTGGTTTCAGACGACGAAAACAGCCTCGCGGCGACGAACGACGCTTTCGACGTGCTGCATTTTGTTGCGTCCAAACGACTAGCGGCGGGCCGCCTGACAGTCATCGACGCGACAAATGTTAAGCCCGAAGACCGCAAGCCGCAGGTCGAACTCGCGCGGCAATATCACTGCCTGCCAGTGGCGATCGTGCTGAACGTAGCCGAACGCATTTGCCAGGATCGCAATGCTGTGCGCACGGATCGCAAGCTGGGAAGTCATGTCGCCCACCGGCAACTGCAGAATTTGCGGCGGTCCCTGCGGGGCCTGGAGCGCGAAGGTTTTCGGCATGTGCTGATTTTGAACTCTCCGGAAGAGGCGGACAGCATCGTGCTTGAGCGGGTTCCGCTGTATAACAACAAAAAAACGGAGCGCGGGCCGTTCGACATTATCGGGGATATTCACGGTTGCTACGCGGAGCTGGCGACGTTGCTGGAAGAATTGGGCTACGTTACGAGCCAGCGCGAAGGCGACGGAGCAGTGCAAAGCTATGCTCCGCTGGAAGGCCGCAAGGCTGTATTCCTAGGCGACTTGGTCGACCGCGGTCCGGATTCGCCGGCGGTGCTGCGGTTGGTGATGAAAATGGTTGAAGACGGTAATGCATATTGCGTCCCGGGAAACCACGACATCAAGCTGCTGCGAAAATTGCGCGGGAAAGATGTGCAACTGACGCATGGAATCGCGGAGACGCTGGCGCAATTGGATAAAGAGAAGCCGGAATTCAAAGCGCAAGTGCAGAAATTTCTCGACGGGCTCGTAAGCCATTACGTTTTCGATGAAGGGCGACTAGTAGTGGCGCATGCGGGGATGAAGGAAGAGATGCAAGGGCGGGGCTCGGGCAAGGTGCGGGATTTCGCGCTGTTTGGCGAGACGACGGGAGAGGTCGACGAGTTTGGTTTGCAGGTGCGCTACAACTGGGCGGCGGACTATCGCGGCGGCGCGATAGTGGTTTACGGGCACACGCCGGTTCCCGAGCCGGAATGGCTGAACCGAACGATCAACATCGATACTGGTTGTGTGTTTGGCGGGAAGCTGAGTGCGCTGCGCTATCCGGAAAAAGAGATTGTTTCTGTGCCGGCGCTTAGGACGTACTACGAGCCCGCGAAACCTTTTATCGACGCCTCAGCAGGCACCCCAGCACCGCAATTGACGGCGCAACAGGCGCATGACGACCTGCTGGACCTGGCGGACGTGACAGGCAAGCGATTTATCAATACCCGGCTACAAGCGAACATCACGATCCCGCAAGAAAACGCCATGGCGGCTTTGGAAGTGATGAGCCGTTTTGCGGTGAATCCGAAATGGCTGATTTATCTGCCGCCGACGATGTCGCCAACGGAAACGAGCGCGCAACCTGGGTTGTTGGAACATCCGGCGGAGGCATTTTCCTATTTCCGGCATGAGGGCATTCCGACCGTGATTTGCGAAGAGAAACACATGGGCTCGCGAGCGGTGGTGATTCTATGCCGGGATGCAGAGGTGGCGCGGAAACGATTCGGCGTAACGGACGGTGAGTTTGGTATCTGCTACACGCGAACAGGGCGGCGTTTTTTTGATGCGCCGGAAATGGAGCGGCAGTTTCTGGAGCGTCTGCGGGAGGCTGCAGACCGCTGTGGGTTCTGGCAATTATTGAATACGGACTGGTTCTGCGTCGACGCGGAACTTATGCCTTGGTCCGCCAAAGCGCAAGAGCTATTGCGGCGGCAATATGCACCGGTCGGAGCGTCCGCGCTGGGCGCGTTTCGCGAAGCGCTTGCGGGCTTGAACGCTGCCGCGGGGCAGGATGTCGAAATCGCGAAACTACGAGACCGATTCGCCGAGCGTGCGCCGCTCGCGCAGCAATTTGTGGCTTCTTACCGGCAGTATTGCTGGACGGTGGGTTCGCTTGACGATTTGAAGCTTGCGCCGTTCCATTTGCTGGCATCTGAAGGCCATACTTACTTCGACCGCGACCACACCTGGCACATGGAAACGCTCGCAGGGTTGTGCGCGGCCGAGCCACGCTTGTTGCGAGAGACGAAGAATCGCAAAGTCGACTTGGTGGATGCAGCGAGTCAAGACGACGCCATCCGATGGTGGACTGAACACACCGAACGGGGAGGCGAGGGAATGGTGGTAAAACCTCTCGATTTCATACATCGCGGACGGCGGGGATTTGTGCAGCCTGGAGTGAAATGCCGTGGGCGCGAATATTTGCGAATTATTTATGGTCCGGAATACACGCTGCCGGAAAATTTGGAACGCTTGCGGTCGCGCAATGTGGGCCGAAAGCGGTCTTTGGCTATGCGCGAATTTGCGCTGGGGGTCGAAGCGCTGGAACGGTTTATCCGGAAGGAACCGCTTCGGCGCGTGCATGAGTGCGTGTTTGGAGTGCTGGCGATGGAGACGGAACCGGTGGATCCGCGACTGTAGCGGATGAAGGCGCGTTCAGGGATGTTTGGCGTTGGCGCGGAGCCATGCAGTTAGGGCGGGATCGTCGAGGGCGCCAGCGGCTAGGCTTAAGATGGCTTGGGCGGCGGAGGGTTCGGAGGCGGTGAATCGGGCGCCGTTGAGTTCGAGGAAGAGGATGCCGATTGGAGAGTTAGATTGAAGGCCAGACGCCGCCTGGAAGGCGGCGCTACGAAGAGGGCCGGGGCTCGAAACCCCGGCCTTTTTTATTGGCTTGCGTGTACGGCCCGACCCGCTACGCGGGCAAGCCAAAGTCGGGCCCTCCCGAAGAGAAAGCAAGCAGCGCGAGGCCGATGTCACGCTGCGTTCAGAATGTGTCGGCTGAAGAAGCGCGATGGCGACTTAGTGAGCTACGCCGGTGGAGGCGGAGGCGATGAAGGGTTCGGTGGAGTCCTGGATGGTGAGCATGTCGGTGCGCATTTTGTCCCACTCGCGGAGGACCAGGCCGTTGGCGGCGAAGTAGCGGCGGATCTTGGCGGAGTCCCATTTGAGGACGTCTTCGAGGACGGGGACGAGAACGCTCATGGCGTTGTCGCTGAGGATGGTGCGCTTGGCGACGCGGGTGATGAATTGCGCTTCACTGACGGCGATGGTGCGGCCGTCGTGCTGGTTGACGTGCATCATGACGGGAAGATCGGAGCTGCCGTCGCCCATGTAGATGATGTTGTCATGGGTGATGCCGAGTGCGGCGCGAATTTCCTCGAGTACCGTGATTTTGCCCCAGCCGGCGGTAGCGCGAATGATGGAGTGGACGCTGTTGTCGTCATTCCAGCGGAAGCGCGTGCCGAAGATGTGGTCCGGGGGGACGATGCCCTCGAGCGCGGACTGAATGATTTCCTGGGGCGACGCGGAGATAACGTTGAAATGGAATGTGTAGCCATCGGTGAGATTTTCCAGCGAACGGGCGAACAGGGCCACGTCATGCTTGAGACGGATCTTTTTGCCGGTTTCGATGAGGTGCTCTTTGCGGACGTGGCGGAAATCTGGGTCGTGGAGGATCAGATAGCTGAGCTCCGCGCCTTGCTGGACGAGGTTGATGGCGCTGAGGCCCTTGACCTTGTCATTAAAACCGTTGAAACCGATCAGCTCGCTGAGGACGACGCCAGAGTCGTTGAAGCTGAGGGTTTGGTCGAAATCGCTGGCTAGTAGGTACTGCTTTACC
>DATFYV010000317.1:0-5086 GCA_035314845.1 Candidatus Acidiferrum sp. | reverse complement strand
GCTACGGAAAGAAAAACCGCAAATCTCCTGAGCACCCTGCCGGTCTCCCAAGCGGACAAAAATCATATCGCGACACCTTCAGCGTATCACGCCCGCAATGCGGACACTGGGTAGCGACGATCCGGCGGAAAAGCACAAGATGGGATGCCAAGAGCGCGGCGCGAGATTGCGGAGCGACTTTTGAAGCTTTGCTATTGCCGCCGAACATGCGCTCGGCTAAAAATCTAGAGAATGCCAGACGGCAGATTCCGCTAAGCTCCGGCCCCGCGGCCTACTGCGCGAGGCGCGGGTTCCGGCTGGACTTCGGCAGGCTTTGCTGTTCCGGTCGCATAGGTCTTATTGCGGATGCGCTCCATCGGCTCTGTGATGCTCTTGGTGTGGGAGAGCGCCCAGACGATTACGCGGTTGGCCAGCGAGAAGGGGAAGAACACCGGGCGCAGCAGATCCACGAACAGAACCACGCGATAACCGTCGGCATCATTCCACACTTCATGTTCGTGACTGTCGTCGAATACCAGGCTCTTGCCTTCCTGCCACGCGCGCACATCCTGGCCTACGCGAATGCGGCAGACCCCTGGCGGTCCGGGAATCAGCAGTCCCAGGTGATAGCGCAGCACGCCTTTGTACATGCCGCGATGCGGCGGAATGTGCTTTCCCGGCGCCAGGATAGAGAACATGGCGGTCTTCATCCCCGGGATATATTTCAGGATGCGCACCGTCTCCGGACACTGCTTGCAATTCTCTTCGGCGGCTTGGCCATAGCCGTAGAGGAAAAAGGTCTTCCACTGTTCGCCTTGCGTCAGGGCTTTTTGGTACTCGGAAATATCCTGGAAATTGGGAATTTCGTCCCGCCGCTGTAGCAGGACATCCAGTTCTCTGCGGATGAGCGGCGCTTCCGCCTCGACCTTAGCCACCCACGGATACGCTTCCGGCGCTAAAAAGGTCTTGTGGCCGTCGTGGAAAAACAAAACCTTCTCGATCACATCTCGCAGCATGGGTTGCTCGGAAGAGAGTGGGCTGACAGACTCGCCGCAGGGTCCTAGGGACGGCGTGACCGTAGCAGAATCCAGCGCGCCTCGCAATGCGGGAATTGTGAAGAAATCGTAAAACTTCAGGAATTCGCGGATCGCACTGGCCGTAGTTTCTCCGCCACGCCCGGATTGCGGTAGCTTCGCCGACCTAAGCGCCGATGGCATTCCTCTGGACGAATTGCCACGGCGCTCGATCCGCGGCAATCCCTTCGCGGCGTATTCCACAGCGTTCCGCAACGAGCCTTGATCAACGGTGCGTTCGCCGTTGACGCCGCGACAACGCTCTGCCATTATCCAGAAATCAATTCTGTTGGGCGTTTGCTCGCGACAGATTTGCGGAACCAATTGGCTCGGCGCATTCGCCGGAACGAATAAGGGACAGAACCGATCAGCCTGCGCATCTCCATCCTGGCCTCTGGCAGCTCGGGGAATATCACCCTCCTCGAGACGGAGCGCACCCGACTCCTGGTGGACGCCGGGCTCGGAAAACGCGAAACGCTGGCCCGCCTTGCAGCTCTTAATATCACCGTTGATTCGCTCGACGGCATTCTCATTACTCACGAACACTCCGATCATTGCAACGGGTTGCCGCAAATGCTCGGCCTGTGGAAGGCTCCGCTGTACGTTACCGAGCCGACCATGGATGCGCTGGTGCGCTGCCTACCGGAAACGTTTGGCAAACGGCTGCGCGGCGTGGAAACCATTCATGCGGGGCAGCGCTTCTCCATCGGGGACATTGACGTCCACGCTTTTGCTATTCCACACGACGCGGCGGACCCGCTTGGTTTCACCTTCAAATCGAATGGCGCCAAGATGGCGCTGGTCACCGACCTTGGCTATCTCCCCGAACTCGTAAAAGTCCACCTGCGCGATGCGGATTGCCTGCTGCTGGAGTCCAATCACGATTTGGATATGCTGAAGGTTGGCCCGTATCCCTGGGTGGTGAAGCAGCGCGTGCTTAGCCGCACCGGGCATCTTTCCAATCATGCGGTGAGCGAATATCTGGCCGATCCGGAAGGTTTCGATGGACTGGCGCGATTCCTGGTGCTGGCCCACGTTTCGCTCGAAAATAATAATCCCGATGTGGTGCGTATCTCCGCCGAAGAGGCGCTCCGGCGGCGCCCTGCGGAGCGCGCCTTTACGGGCGAGCTCCTGATTGCCAATCAGCAAACCCCGCTGGCTCCGCTCAATCTCTGAGACTCTGTAGCGGCCGCACGGAACTCTGGCCTTTAGAGAGCCTTCGACGCATTTTGCAGTTCCGCTATTCGTCGCTCCAAAAATCGGCGTTCCGGGACCTGTTTCGCGAGTTCCAAGGCGCGCCGGTAGGCCGCGATCGCTTCCGGCACGCGCCCCAGCCGCCGGCACAGATCCGCGCGCGCCGAATGTGCGAGAAAGTATTCCGCCAGCTCCCCGCGAGCCAGAATCGCGTCGATTAGCGCCAGCCCAGCCTGCGGCCCGTCGCGCATGGCAACCGCCGCGGCGCGGTTTAGCTCCACCACCGGCGAAGCCTCGACGCGCAGCAGCACATCGTAGAGCCCCACGATCTGCTGCCAATCGGTTGCCTCCGCGGCAGCCGCGTCGGCGTGCACGGCGGCGATTGCCGCCTGCAGGGTGTAAGGGCCAAAGCGCCGCGAGGCCAGCGCGCGCTCCACCAACGCCGCACCGTCGCGAATCTGCTGCTGATTCCAGAGCGAGCGATCCTGTTCGTGCAACAGGATCAAATCACCGTCCGCGGAGGTTCGCGCTGGGCGCCGCGCATCATGCAGGAGCATCAATCCCAGCAGTCCCAGCACTTCGGGCTCGGGCAACAGCTCCGTTAGCAGACGTCCGAGCCGGATCGCTTCGCTGGACAAGTCGTGGCGCGTCACCGAATCGCCTAGCGAGGCGGAGTAGCCTTCGTTGAAAACCAGATAGATTACCTGCAAGACGGCGTCGAGGCGCTCCGCCAACTCCTCCCGAGCAGGAACCTGATAAGGAATTTTTGCGTCGCGAATTTTGCCCTTGGCGCGCACGATGCGCTGCGCCAGAGTTGGCGCGGGAACGAGAAACGCGCTGGCGATCTCTTCGGTGCCCAGCGCGCATACTTCGCGCAGGGTGAGGGCGATGCGCGCGTCGGGGGTCAGCGCCGGGTGGCAACAAGTGAAAATGAGGCGCAGCCGGTCATCCTCGATGCCGTGATTTGCCTCGTCGTCAGCACATTCTAAGACTGGAGGTGCGTTGGCTTCGAGTTGGTCGGCGATAGCCACCAGCGCGGCGTCGAAACGTGCGCCGCGCCGCAACCGATCGATGGCTTTGAAGCGCCCGGCGGAAATAAGCCAGGCGCGCGGATTCTGCGGCACGCCGGTGCGCGGCCAGGACTCCAGCGCCGCGATAAAGGCGTCGTGCATGGCCTCCTCGGCAAGCTCGAAGCCGCCGAGCAGGCGAATCAGCGTGGCCAGCACGCGGCGCGAGTCCGAGCGATAGAGCGCGCCGATAAATTCCGCGGGCTCGGTCGTCGCCCTCGCGTTATCCCCCGCGATGGAGCCCTCTTCCGGCACGCTTCCCTACTCAATCGCCATAACCGGGCGAATCTCAATAGATCCTGTCCGTGCCGCGGGAATGCGGGAGGCCAGCTGGATGGCTTCATTCAGGTCTTTCGACTCGATGAGATAGTAGCCGCCTAGTTGCTCCTTGGTTTCGGCGAAAGGCCCATCGGTGGTGGAGATTTTTCCTTGGCGCACGCGCACGGTGCTGGCGGTTTGCGTGGGCTGCAGGGGATTCCCACCAAGGTAATGCCCGCTCTTTTTGATGCCCTCGGTGAAGGCATAATACTCTCCGTAAATTGCGCCAGACTCTTCCTTGGACATGGTTTCCCATGTTTTCTCGTTGTCGTAGATCAGGCATAGATATTTCATAAGCGTCTCCCGCAAAGTTTAAGATAACCGCTTGCACAGGATAGTCGGTCGGAGCGGCCGCAATCGACATCCTCGAAGTAAAAAAGTTTGCGACTAGGCCGAAACAGTACAAAAGGAAGTTTTGCCACGCCGTTTCCCAGGTACGCGTACAGCCGCAGCGCCAGCACTGCTCCGCAGAGGAAGGGTCCCGCAATGCCCGCCAGGCTGGCCAGAAACGCAGAGCGGGCGGAATCGCGAAGCAGTCCGAGGCGCACCTCCAGCCCGACCAAAAACATGAACAGCACCAAGCCCAGCTGGCTCAGGGCGTATAACGGTGCGAGGCTGGAGGCGGGGAAAAGGGCGGTCATGAGTTGCGGAGTGAATTTGCCCAAGAGTGAAGGTCCCAGCAAAATGCCCGCGGTCATTTCGCCCAGCACTTCGGGCTGGCGGATGAGGCGGAAGCCGGCGGCCAAAATTTTAGCCGTCAGCAAGATCACCAGAATTTGCTGAAATAAGAGCTTCAGCTCAGGCATGGCCGCCGTTCGTTCGGTTTGCAACGCTTGCTGTGCAGCCGAGCTTACAGGCTTAGCGGGGAGGCGAACAAGCTTGGGGTTTCTGCGAGCAGGTTCATGCGGCAGAGCCGCTCCCAGGGGCCTGGCCCGCCGCGTGCACCCGGTCGCGCTCAACGCCTCGCGGGACGACAATCGCAAATTACCGTATCATTAAGAAGGCATTCTGACGGGAGGCGGCAGCAGTGATTCCACGGTACACGCGCGAAGAAATGGGCCGCGTCTGGAGCGAGCAGAATAAATTCGCCAAATGGCTGGAAGTCGAACTGGCCGCCGCGGACACGCTGGCCGAAGCCGGGCAGGTTCCCAAGGAAGCCGCAGCCGCCCTGCGCGCCCGCGCGAAAGTCGACGTTGCGCGGATCAACGAACTGGAAGCCCGTGTAAAGCACGACGTGATCGCCTTCACCATGGCAGTCGGGGAAACTATTGGCGATCCATCGATAGCACGCTGGCTGCACTATGGGATGACTTCCAATGATGTTGTGGATACGGCGCAGGCGCTGCAGGTGCGCGAAGCGTCGCTGCTGATCGAACGAGCATTGGTCACCTTTGGAGAAATTCTGGATGTGCGCGCCCACGAATTTCAGCACACGCCGCAAATCGGGCGCACGCA
>DATFYV010000316.1:0-3562 GCA_035314845.1 Candidatus Acidiferrum sp. | reverse complement strand
GAATCGAGGAGAGTATGGCCGACTATCAGAATCGCGTAAGTACATCCTTCGGCGAGCGCATGCGCCTGATCCGCTTCCGCCGCAAGCGGGAACGCAGCAGCTTTCGGGAAGAGTTTCGCATCGTTCCGCGCTGGCTGGTGGTTACCGTGGTGCTGCTGTATGTGTTGGCCATCAGCATCGGAATTTTCGTGAACCTGGGCTACAGCCTGGTGATTTACAGCAATCCGAATTACGTGGCGCCGCACCACGAGATGTGGCCGTACGAGTTGCGCAACAATCCGGTGCTGGCCTCGCTGGCCATTGCGGGAACCATTACGGCGGTGGCGCTGCCGCTGGCGGCGTATCTGTTTCTGCTGGGCTATGTCTATCGCGACGCCAAACGCCGCGCCATGCACGCGGGGTTGTGGCTGCTGCTGATTCTAGTCCTCTCGCCGGCGTACCTGGCGATTGGATTTCTACTGTATTTTTTTATGCGCGAACCGTTGCCGTATGCCTGCCCGCAATGCGGAGCGATGGTGGGAGCGCGCTTTAACTTCTGCCCCAACTGCAAAAATAATCTGCATCCGGCTTGTCCGCAGTGCAAGCAGGAAGTCGCGGAGACGGATAAGTTTTGCCCCAACTGCGCTTACCAACTGGCGCCCGGGGCACGTGAAGAGTCTGTAGCGCGATAGCTCACTGGCGGCTGACTGGAGCCTCAACAACCGGCCGTAACGTTGCCGACTATTTGCGGGAAGAAGCGTTGTTGGCCTCGGCAAGAGCTACTAATCGCTTCACATCGTTCAATAGGTTGTTGAGCGTATCCGCAAGATGTTGCTCGTTCGATTTGTGCTTCGTGGAGACCAACGGCTCAGAAAATGCCCACAGTACGACGTGGGTTTTCGGATCGAAGATCACCAGCATAGCTTCCGGAAACTCCACCGAGTTTCCGCCATTCGATGGCCCGAAGGGCGCTTCATAGCGAATCTCGAAAATCATGTCCGCGTCGGAAGGGGTTGACGCCAGTTCGTAACGCCCCCAGGATTTCAGCGCGGAGTGGAAATCGTTGTATGTCAGGTCCGAGGCGGCCATTCCGCTGTACGATTTGCCGGAAGCGTTGGACAGGAATATCTTCTTCGCGGTACTCAGCTGCGCCGGCAGAGGGGCGGAAGGGGCGGGCGTTTGCGCCGTGGCGATTGTTGTTGCGCTTAGTACAGAAGCTGTAAAGAGTGTGAGCCCGCGCAGAGTTGCGAACATGATTCCTCCTTTGCCGCGCCCGCCAGCCAACTGCGGATACCAACACCGGCGCGCCGGTCGCAGGGCGGTCAAACATGCCTGCATACCAGACGCCCGGCGCCACCTCATCGGGTACATCACGTTATGGCTCGCTCAGCCAAATTGTCCGATTTAATAGCGTTCGACGGCGAGGGCGACGGCGTTGCCGCCGCCGAGGCAGAGGGCGGCGATGCCGCGCTTAAGGTTGCGGCGTTCCAGTTCATAAAGCAGGGTAACCAGGATGCGCGCGCCGCTCGCGCCGATGGGATGGCCGATGGCCACGGCACCGCCGTTGACGTTTACTTTTTCGGGATTGAGTTTGAGCTGGCGGGTTACGGCAATGGCAGCTACGGCGAAAGCTTCGTTTAGCTCGATCAAGTCGACATCTTTGTCCCGGTCCCAGCCCGTCTTATGCAAGAGCTTTTCTACGGCGTCCACGGGCGCCATCATCACCCATTTTGGCTCGACGCCGCTGGTTGCTTGCGCGACGATGCGGGCCATAGGCTTTTTGCCGAGCACTTGCGCGTGCCGCTCGCTGGTTACGATCAATGCGGCGGCCCCGTCGTTCGTGCCGGGAGCATTGCCCGCCGTGACCGTGCCATCTTTCTTGAACGCGGGCTTTAACTTCGCCAGCGCTTCGATGGAGGTATCTTCGCGGGGCGATTCGTCGTAACGAATCACGATCGGCTCGCCCTTCTTCTGCGGGACTTCGATCGGCAAAATCTGCGCCTCAAAGAAGCACGACTTGCGGGCGCGCACCGCTTTCTGGTGGCTTTCGAAGGAGAAGCGGTCCTGCTCCTCGCGCGTGATACTGTACTTCTCTGCGACCAGTTCGCCGGTCATGCCCATGTGAAAGTCTTCGTACTTGTCCCACAAGCCGTCGTGGATCATTGAATCGATAAGCTTTCCATCGCCCAGGCGATAGCCTGTGCGGGCTTGCGGCAGCAGATAAGGACAATTGGACATGGACTCCATGCCGCCGGCCACAACGATTTCCGATTCGCCGAGTTGCACCGCTTGAGCGGCTAGCGCCACAGCTTTCAGGCCCGAGCCGCAGACTTTATTTATGGTGAGAGCCGCGACGCGCGGATCGCAGCCGCCCTTGAGCGCCGCCTGCCGCGCGGGATTTTGTCCCAATCCGGCCTGCACCACATTGCCCATAATGGCTTCGTCGATCTGTTGGCCTTCCAGGCCGGCGCGCCGCATGGCTTCGGCGATGACTTTGGCGCCCAGCTCCGGCGCGGAAAAGCCCGCCAGTCCCCCTTGAAATTTGCCCACAGGGGTGCGCACAGCGCTGAGAATTACTGGTGTTTCCATGACGTCCTCCTGAAATGATCTTACCCCCTTGCGACGATTCGATGCCTGGCCCGCTGCAAGGTCGCCGGGTCGGCAGCACAGGCAAGAGTGCCTGTGCTACCGGGTGGCGCGGAAAAAACGCGGGGCTCAAAGACGGAAGCCCCGCGCTACAGCTATTGCTCGTCGACTGCTCGCCTCTATTGCTGCTCGTCGGCGCTGGGGCCGTACAACGCGGGCACCGGGATATCCAGGGTCCGGAAATATCCCGTGAGTTGCGCGCGATGATGCAGCAGGTGATTGAGGCAGTGCACGCGCACCACGTTGTAGCGCGGCAGGGAGAAAATTACATTGCCATTCCATTTCAGCGTCCAGGTTTCCGCGAACTGCGCGTCCGTGGCTGCCGCCAGAGCCGCCCGCGCCTGCTTGCTGAGGCTGTCGAACTGTTCGAGTAGTTCGCTGGGATTTTTCGGTTGTGCAAAATTCGCGCCGGCGATTTCAAACTCCGGAGTTTGCAGGGTGGTGATGGTGAAGTTCGGGAGCGTGGCGACGTGACCCGCCAGCCATCCCAGGGTGCCGGACTTCGGGTGGGGCTTCCAGTCCCATTTGGCGGCGGGCACGCGTTCGAGTGTTTTTCGGGTGTTGGGCATTTCCATCTCAAATTCGCGCAGCAGTAATTCACTGATCGGCATGGTGTTCTCCTACGTGGTTTCGCAGAGGGAAGTCCGGGAACAGCATTGTACCTCGACTGCGGGTACAGGCGACGGCTGGGTGCGGGCGAGGCACAAGGGACAAGTGCGCCCGCCTCCCTTCCTGCGTCAGGGCAAACGAAAGGCGGCCACTACAAAAGCCCCGATAGCTTGGCCAGGCGCCCCTCGGCGGCGGCCAGGGTTTCCTCTTTCTTGCAGAAGGTGAAGCGGACCTGGGAGGCGCCGTCTTGGGCATTGTTGTAGAAGCTGGAGCCGGGGACGCAGGCTACGCCGATTTCCTGCACCAGGTATTTGGCGAAGGCTACGTC
>DATFYV010000315.1:0-11749 GCA_035314845.1 Candidatus Acidiferrum sp. | reverse complement strand
TCGTGGGTGGCGATGGCGTGGTAGAAGCCGCTGGGCAGCAGGGCTTGCATCAGGCGGACGAAGTTGGCGTCCACGTCGGATTTTTTGGGATAGGCGACTTCGGCGGATTCCTTGTAGGCTCCCTTGCACAAACGGATGCGGCAGCCGTAGGCCAGCAGATCGCGTACGTCGTCGGCGGTGCGGTAGAGGCTGGATTGCATGACCGTGCCGATGGCAGGGTTGCGGGCGCGGATGCGTTTTACTAGTTCCACGGTGCGCTGGGTGTAGACGCTGCCTTCCATGTCCACACGGAGAAAATTGTCGTTGGCGGCGGCGCGTTCGACCACCGAGAGAACCAAGCCTTCGCAAAATTCCACGCTGAGGTCGAGGCCCATCTGCGTGAGTTTGCAAGAGACGTTGGCGTGCAGCTGCTCCTTGGCGATGCGGTCGAAAATTTCCAGGTAGGCGTCGCGGGCGCGCTGGGCGTCGGCGGTGGTGGCCACATTTTCGCCCAGGTAATCGAGGCTGGTGAGCATGCCGGCGTTGTTGCATTCGCGGGCGGCGGCGATGGCCTGGTCGAGCGTTTCGCCGGCCACAAAACGGTGAGCCGTGCGACTTGCCGAGGGATTGGAGACGACCCAGTTGGCGAGGCCTTTGCTTTCGGAAAGTTTCAGGAGCGTGGATCGGAGCATGGGAAGTTCATTATGCCGCGTGCGGCGAGGCAGCAAGAGATTTTTGTGCGAGCTGAATGCGAAGGTGTCAACGGGTTAGTTGGCAGGGGCGGCATTGGAGGCAGGGAGCTCCGTTGCGGCTTCGAAGGTACGGTCTTCCACGGCGTTATTTTCGAGGAATTTTTCGGCGTCGAGGGCAGCCATGCAACCGGAGCCTGCGGCGGTGACGGCTTGGCGGTAACGATGGTCCTGCACGTCACCGGCGACGAATACGCCGGGGATGGTGGTTTTGCTGCCGTTTTTGGCGATGAGATAGCCGTTGGCGTCGGTTTCAATTTTGCCCTTAAAGGCGGTGGTGTTGGGGTCGTGGCCGATGGCCACGAATACGCCATCCAGCTTGATCTCGCGGATTTCGCCGGTATCGGGATGGCGGAGGCGAACGCCATCCACCGCGCCGTTGCCATGGCCGAGAATTTCTTCAACGATGGCGGGGGTGACGAACTCGATTTTTTCATTGGCGTGCGCGCGGTCGATCATGATTTTGCTGGCGCGAAATTCGTTGCGGCGATGGATTAGATAGACTTTGCTGGCGTAGCGGGTGAGAAAGTTGGCTTCTTCCATGGCGGAATCGCCGCCGCCGACTACCGCGATGGGCTTGCCGCGGAAGAAAAAGCCGTCGCAGGTGGCGCAGGTGCTGACGCCGTAGCCGAGCAGTTGGCGCTCCGAGGGCAGCCCGAGCATGCGGGCCGACGCGCCTGCGGCTACGATCAGCGTTTTGGCTTCGTAGACGTCTTTGCCCGCGGTGATCTTGAAGGGGCGTTTCGTAAGATCGACTTCGTTGACGACCCCGGCTTTGAACTCGGCGCCAAACTTTTTGGCTTGTTTGCGCATGTTTTCGATGAGCTCGGGGCCCAGAATGCCGTCGGGAAACCCAGGGAAATTCTCCACCATGGTGGTGAGGCTGAGCTGGCCGCCGGGTTCGTGGCCGTCGATGACTAAGGGCTTGAGGTTGGCGCGCGCCGCGTAGATGGCGGCGGTTAGACCCGCGCAACCGCTTCCGATGATGACCACGTCATGCATTGTGCAGCTCCCAAGCCTATTAGATTCGGAAAGCGTCTCGCGGATACATTTGGCTCCGCGCGGGTTATTGTAGCATTGCATGGAGGAATTTCCCTGGAGGACCCACTGGCGCAGGGCGCCGGGTAAGGGCTTTAGACCCTCCGGGCGAAATACCCACGTTAGGCACGCGGGGATCAGGGCGAATCTAGATTCGGGAGAGAACATGGAAACGGCTACTGTGGATCCACGATTTCCGATTGGGAAGTACCGCATGGAAAAAGAGGTGACCCCGGCGAAGCGGGCGCAGGCGATTGAGGAGATCGCCGCCGCGCCGGCGAAGATGCGCGAGGCGCTGGCGGGATTGAAGGATGCGCAGCTGGATACGCCGTATCGCGACGGCGGATGGACCTTACGACAAGTGGCGCATCACGTTCCCGATAGCCATATGAACGCGTATGTGCGCTGGAAGCTGGCGCTGACGGAGACCGAGCCGACGATCAAGCCTTACGACGAGGCGGCCTGGGCCACCCTGGTGGATTCGAAAATGCCGGTGGCGGCTTCGCTCGATTTACTGAGAGCGCTGCACGAACGCTGGGTGGCGCTGATTCGCGGGATGAAGGAAGAAGATTTTGCGCGCACCTTCAAGCATCCGGATCATCCGGGCGTGCAAACCGTTGATTGGATGCTGTTTTTGTATGCGTGGCACGGTAGGCATCACGTGGCACACATTATGGAGCTGAGAAAACGGAAGGGATGGTAAAAGGCCGCGAGGGCGGCGGCGAGGTGGCGCTGGCAATAAGGGGTCGTGTACGATAATTCGGGCGCGCGTCAGCGCGCCCAAATCGAACAGCACAGATCATTGTGGATTGGGAGATGGAATGAGCCGAGCGGCAGGAACGTACGCGATTTTTGAAACCACGCAGGGCGAGATCGTGATTCGCCTGCTGGAGAAAGAGGCGCCGAAGACGGTGGCGAACTTTATCGCGCTGGCTAGCGGAACCAGCGAGTTGGGACAGAAGCAAAGGAAGGGCCCGTTTTACGATGGGTTGGGATTTCACCGCGTGATTCCGGATTTCATGATCCAGGGCGGATGCCCGCAGGGCGATGGGCGCGGCGGTCCAGGATATACATTTGCCGATGAGTTTCACCCCACATTGAAGCACTCCAAACCCGGCAAGCTTTCGATGGCCAACTCCGGGCCGAATACCAATGGCAGCCAATTTTTTATCACCGTGGCGGCCACGCCCTGGCTGGATAACAAGCACACCATTTTTGGCGAGATTGTGGAAGGCCAGGACGTGGCGGATAAGATTTCTAAAGTGCCGCGGGATTCCGGGGACCGTCCGCGCACGCCGGTGAAGATCAATAAGGTACGCATTGAAAAGCTGGGAGAGGGAGAAACGAAGTAAGGAAGTAAGGAAGTAAGGAAAATAATTTCGGGCGCAGCTTTCGGCTCTTTTCCGGCTTGGGTTGCGCCCCTTTTTTGATTCTGGATTCTCTGTCGGAGACGCTTTGCTTTCCACGGATCGATTTTTGCGAGTGATCGTCGAATTGCTGTTCGTACTGTTGGGCGGGCTGGTGGTGTGGCTGGGAGCCACGGGGCACATCTTTTTTGACCGGCGCTCGCTGGGCTGGCTGGGTGTTGGCGTGATTCTGGTGTTGTGGGGCGCGCGGGGATTGTACAAACCGTCGCGACTGTTGACGCGCCGCGAAAATTGGGTACGCGGAGCTTCCCTGGTGCTGCTTGGAGTAGTGATGTTAGTGATGTCGCGAGTGAGCTTTAGCCGAGTCGGACCGCTGCTGGCGCTCGCGGGCGTGCTCCTGGCTCTGCGGGGAATCACAGGAGCGGCGCTCATCCTCAGCGAAAAACCGCGGATCAATTAATACAATATTGCTCCGCAAACGCGAGCAGTTCTGCAGTTTTGGCGGCGCTGGATTGTAACCGCATTCCCAAATAACGTCATACCGCTGCCCGCACCCGCTCGCCGCGCGATTTCTGCAATCTTTCCTCGCCTGCGCTCGCGCCTCGGATATAATGCCCGGCACAACGGTTTCCATCCAGCGGGGAATCGTGCGCGGGCGGTGGGGCGGCGCACAAAATCTAGCGATGTGTTTAAGGAGAACGCGATGCTGAAGGAATTTAAAGAGTTCGCCATGCGCGGCAGTGTGATCGACCTGGCGGTAGGCGTGGTCATCGGCGCGGCTTTCGGGAAAATTGTGAGCTCCCTGGTGGACGATATTCTCATGCCGCCGATTGGCAGACTGCTGGGACACGTGGACTTTTCGAACTTGTTTGTGACCCTGACCGATGCGCATTACGAGACGCTGGCGGAGGCGAAAAAAGCGGGCGTTCCAACGCTGAATTACGGGCTGTTTTTGAACAACGTGATTAATTTCCTGATTGTGGCGTTTGCGATTTTCATCGTGGTGCAACAGGTGAATCGCTTGAACAAGAAGCCGGAGGCGTCGGCCGCGGCTCCCAGCACGAAAGAGTGTCCGCAATGCACCATGGGCATTCCCATTGGCGCGAAGCGCTGTCCGCATTGCACCTCACAACTAGCCTCGTAATCAACGTCAGTTGAGTGGCGTTTTTTTCTCCGAGTTCGCCGCAAGGTGGTTGCGAAGCCGTTCGATCACTTCCTCTTCGTGCCCTTGCTCCAGTTCTTTCTTCACTTCTTCGAGGGCAAAGTGCACCACATCGTGGTGGTGCAGTTCGTGCGTGCCGCCCAGCGTCTCGCTGAAACGCAGCCAGATGCGGTGCAGCAGGTTGACCTCATTGGCGGTCAAGTTCGGCGCATGCGGCCCAAGCACTTTGTAAGACTTATCGCCGTTGGGCAGGTGAATTTCCAGGTTGAATTGCGGCTTTTGATCTCCGAGATTCTCCCACGCTACGCCAATCTCGCGAGCCTGCTCCTCAGTGCTTTCCTTGGCGGATTGGCCAAAAACAATGGTGCTGGATTCCAGCGCGGTGGCGGCGCGGAGAATGCCATCCCACAAGTCGTTGGCGGCAACAATGGCCAGACGCACCGTCTTGCCGCGCTTCTCGGCCATCGAGAGGGCTTGCGAGAAAAGATGCTGCTCGATACTGCCGAAGAGCTGATCGGCGTCCAGTTCGTATTCGCCGGAGGTCAGGCGGCGGAGCAGCCGGATGTGCAGGACTACCACATCGCGGCGCCCGGGTTTTACACGGTCGAGGACGTTTCCCAAATGGTAGAGATGGTATTGATTGCTGATGGGGACCAGGATATTTCCGGGGCGCGCGCCCACGCCCGCCGGAGTCAGGCCACCTTCGGTTTCCAGATTGAACTGGTCCATCTCTACGTGGGCTTTGCCACCGCTACGGGCGCGGCGTTCGGAGACAGTGAAGACGATGTACAGCAGTACGGAGAAAGCACCGCCGGCCATGGTAGCGATCGGTTTGGTGAAAAGGTTGACGAAGGCGATCAGGAAAAGTGTGAGGGTGATGAGACCAAGACCCACGGGAATCTGCGTGGTTCCGATCGTGAAATTCAGGGGAACCTGGAAGTCGCGCGGGCCGGGCCGCGTGTAACGCAAGACCAGAACAGCCAAGCCGTTCATGGCGAAACTCCATATGACTCCGAAGGCATAGAGGTTCGCCAGGAAAGTAACGTCGCCGTGGCTGATGAAAATGGTGACGATTTGCAGTGCTACGACAATGTTGATGATGCGGTAGCTGGTGCCAAAGCGCGGGTGCGGCTGGCGGAACCAGGCGCTCAGGACACCGTCCTCGGAAACGCGATTGAGCACTCCGTTCGAGCCGACGATGGCGGTATTTACCGCGCCCGCGAGAATGATGGCGCCGACGACTACGACGAAGGCGTGAAAAATGAGTCTTATGATGAACGGACCTTCAAGACTCATGGCCAGCCCGCCGATGAGATTTTCGAGGAAACCCTGCCGGACGTCGTCCGGAATGATCATCACCGCGAAAAAAGAAACCAGCGAAGTGAAGACCAGGCTATATATGAAAATTACCGCGCCCGCCTTTTTCAGGTTGGGAAGCTTGGGATGTTCGATGTCGCGATAGACCTGCGCGAGCGATTCTTCGCCGCTCATGGCTAACACGGAATGGCCCAGAGCGATGAAGATGGCGATGACGCCGAACATGTGCGGCAGGCTGCTATGCGCGAGCCAGCCCAGGGCGTTGGCGGTAAGTCGAAGATTTTTTGGATGCGGCAAAGGCGGGAGCGCGGAGTGGCGCAGAATGATCGTGTAGATACACCACCCGATCAGCATGACCACCATGACGGTGACAATCTTCATGATCAGCAGCGCTTTTTCGCTGGATTCATGGACACCCTTGGTGTTTTCCCACCAAAAATAGACGGTCACGATAATGGCGAAGGCGCTGGCGATGCGGTCGATGGTGACCGGGGCAAAAGGGCCGCTCATGTGGAAATGCTGGAACAGTTCGTTTAGCAGTCCCCCGAGATATTGCCCGGCGGAAACGCCGCTGATGGGTCCGGTCAGGATGTAGTCGAACATCAGCGCGGAGACGCTGAATTTCGCCAGCGCGCCGCCGAGGGATTGCTTTACCGCGCGATAGACGCCCCCACGCACGAACATGCTGCAGCTCTCGACGTACACCGAGCGCACCGCGTAGGAAAACAGCATGATGGCTAGAATGAACCAGGGCGCGGTTTTGCCGATGTAGCCCTCGGCTTCGCCGCCGGCGTAGTACGCCGAAGAAGCCAGGTCGTTGAGCACGATGGCCGCGGCGCGCCAAAAAGAGATAAAAGTAAGGAGAGCGGTAGTGGCGACGATGACGCGCGGGATACCGTTGCCTCGGCCGCCTGCGGCAGCAGGGCTGTTGGGAATGCTGCTCATTTGCTGATTATTCGTAACCTGTAGACAAGAATGCTCGCATTTTTCCGGCGCGAAGTCTAGTTTCGGGAATAAAAAATGCTTATTCTGAGCCGGCGCCAGCTACTGAGAAATGCGTTCGCCGGGTGAGCCTGCACGGTATGCTGGCGAGAGTTAGCTAACGGTGGCAGGTACGGCGCGGACGATATAGCGCCGCGGGGAGTGCGGGCTGTGATTGAAGGGGTAGCAGGTGATCAGGGTCAAAGCGTCGTCAGATGTGGGCATGAGCAGGCGTACATCGTCCGGCTGAACCACGTCGATGGTCTTCACGACGTAGGAGCGCTGACGTAAGTGCCGGGTGCGCGCGTCGAACCACGACAGCTCGACGGCATCGCCAACGGCGACACCCGCCAGCGGTTTGAACCAGCTCGTGCGGTGCCCCGCGACCACCAGGTTACCGGGCTCTCCGGGAGCTGCTCCGCTCAGCAGCCGCGCGGGACCAAAGTTCAGAGAGCGCGGCGTGGCGCCTTCCAGGACAATTTCATCGTAATCCAGACGCGGAATTTGCAGCCGCGCGATGGGGTGAGTGTCCGCCCACGGCCAGGGTGGACGGGATTCGCCGCGCTTTGCGTTGGCCTCCCAGGCGCGATGAATCAGCACGCTGGCTAAATCGGCCTTGGCGTGTAGATAGGCGGCGCGGCCGGTGAGGGCCAGGCCGCCGAGCAGTAGCAGCGCCGCGAAGAATCGCAGCGCTTTCATTGGAATGCTCCGTCGTTGTGGGAAATGCGCAGGAATCGCAGCCCCCAGATCACCGCCAAGCTGATGCCGATAAGCGCCAACCCGAGAGCCTCGAGAAACGCGTCGGCGGTGCCCGTGGCAGGCGCGCCGAAGACCTTGTCCATCTGCATGCCTTCCGGCAATTCGCTGCGCACAGCCACGGTGCTGGACTCGCCGCCGGGGTTGCTAACCAACTGCTCGACAGCCACTAGCGACGTAAAGCGCGTCACCAAGCGGTAGCGGATGGCGTGAGCGACGATGGCGGCGCGAATCGCATCGCGCGCACCTTCCTCCGTTTGCCGCCACTGGTCCATGAAATGTTCCACGCGTTGCCGCGCCCACAGCACGGTGATCCCCGGATGGAATGTGGCCGTCGTGGCGTCGATCGGGAAGCTGGCTTGATAAGGCTGGTTGCCCGCATGCGCGGTCAAAATCACCCGGCCCTTTTGCCCTTCCGTGATGCGTCCGTAAATTAGCAGCGGTTGCCGGAGGAAGAGATCCGGCGGGCGCTCGGGATATAGGTCTGCGACCTGCACGCCCTCAAACGACAGATTCACATCCGTCAACACCGGGCTCTCGATGGAGTTCAGCAAGTGCCCCATCTGCTCGGTAATTTCTGTCACGCTGGCGATGTGCGTGAACGTGCCGCGTCCGAACTGCGCCATTTTCGTGGCCAAGAAGAAATTAGGAGCGCTGCCGATGGCCACGGTATACAGCCGGGCGCCTCCCAGATTGCTGTTCAGCGCAGCGAAAATTTGCTCCTCATTGCCGAGGTCGCCGTCGGTCAGCAAAATGATGTGCCGCAGATACCCGGGAATTTGTGGCTTCTGCATCACATGCCGCAGAGCGGGGAGCATTTCCGTGCCGCCGCCAGCTTGTAGATTTTCCACGAATTGCCGCGCTGCGGTCACGTTGTCCGTGGTCGCCAGCAGCGGTGCGGGAGAAAACTCGTGGTAAAGATGATTGAAGGCCAGGATCCCGAAGCGGTCGTTGGGGCGCAAGCGGTCCAGGGCCTGCAGCAGCGCCGCCCGCGCCTGCGTGATCGAGGTGCCCTCCATTGAGCCGGAAACGTCGATTAAGTACAGCATTTCGACCGGGCCTTGTTCGCTAGGCGCCACGCTTGGCGGAAAGGTTGCTAGCAGGAAATTCGTTTCGCCGGATTCCGTGTCCGGAGAAAGAAACAGCGCCGTCTCAGGCTGCGTGCTGGCAGCCGCCTCCACTTCCAGGATGAAATCCTTATTCGGAATGGTGGGCCCGTCAGCTAAGGTGATGTGCTGTCGTCCGTCCCCCAGGCGTTTCACCGCAATGGTGTGGGAGATGGACTTTACAGAGCCCAACGCGAATCCCGGGTCCAGATCGACGGCCAGGGAAAGATCATGCCCGGAGCGGCTGCTGACCGGATTACGCACCGGCGGCGTAATGCGCGAGGCATCGCTAACCGCATCAGTATCCAGCGCCCATCCCGTGCCGCTGTGGCCAACGGCCTGCGCGCCGGGAATGTAGCGCGGGCCAACGGTCATAGGGAACGTCAGCCGCACCTTGCCGTCCTCCCAGCGTAACGGCTCGACGTAGCGCAAGCGCACCTCAATGTGATCGCCGGGCATAATGTTGGCCACCGATGTGGTGAAAATATTAGGCCGCTCCTCTTCCACTAGCGCCGCGCGCTGCCCCGCGGATTTCGCTGCGTTGTACACCCGCTTGGCCTCTTCACGTTCCCGAATGACGCTGCGAATCACGCGATTGCCAACGCGAATCTCCATGTCATAGACCGCCGCATCGTGGGGCAGCGGAAAAACGTACACCGCCTCCAGCGGTTCCTGCGCGGAGTTAACGTATTGTTGCGTCACCGTCGCTGCCACCACCAGCCCGCGCACATCCAGCGCCACATCCGTATGCGCCAGTGGCAAGGCTTCGTACTCACTGGAGGCCGCCGAGCGATATATCAGGCAGCCCTCGCCGACAGGCGGAACGGCATCGCTGGCCTGCGCGGGCGCCGAGGAACCATCTGCTTGCGCGGGTTTTGCACTGCTGGCGAAAACCGTCGTCAGGACCAGGAGCGCCAAGGCGATTGGCAGCCACGTGATCGGTATCCAATCAATGGGCAAACCTGGAACGGCTGCAGCGGGTGTGTTCTTGCGTGATTGTTTCGCGAGCAATGACATAATTCCTCCGGTAATTGCGGTGTCAGTCGGTATGGCACGCATTGCTAAATGCAAGCCGCGCGCCCTGACCGCGTCGCGAAGGAAAACCGCGTAACCTATTTAAATTGCTCCACTTGGTTTGATCGGAGGCTGTGGCATCGAAGGCCGGGGCGTGTTACAGCAACCACTGCTGTGTTGCCAGGGGGACGAAACGGAGTTACGCAACCCCGTTGCGGAAGGCCGTAGCGCACGCCGCGCACGGGCAGATCATGCGCAGCTGCTCGTAGCTGTAAATGCCAGTATTGTGGCCGTCGGTGAAGTTGATCTGGATAGCGTAGCTGCCTACCGAGGTGGCGGATTGCGCCCGAGCTTTGGGCTTGAACATCGGGAACACCGGCGATGTCGTGGGAAGGGGAACGGCGGAGGGCGTAGCACCGGCGTGTGCAGCGCTTGCCTCTTTGCTTTCCGCGGCAGCTTTCTTTTCGCGCTCGTCGTTGCAGGTGGCGCAGGGACATGCGTCGCGCAGGTAAGGAAAATCGTAGTGGCTCGAATGCCCGTCAGCCCAGGTGATGTCCACCCCGGCGCCGCTCGAAACATGTATTTTGACGCCGGTCGGTTTTTTGCGGGGATCGAGGGGAGTGGGCATTCAATCGTGGCCGTTGTTATCGGAAGGCTTTGACCTGCCGCCGTTTGCGGAATTCTGGCAGCATGCTCCCGGAGGGATGGGATTGCCGTGCGGACAGGTCGTCGGATGTCCCAGAAACGCGCAGATGCGCGCGTCCAGCTCCGGGCTGATGATGTGCTCGAACTTGCACGCTTGGGTGTGGGCTTCGGTATCGTCGATGGAAAAAGTGTCTTTGAACAGCCGCTCGGCCAGGCGATGGCGGCGCACCACGTCGCGCGCCCGTCTCGCACCCATGGGGGTGAGTCGCGCTTCGTCGCTACGCAATTCCACCAGCGCGACGTCTGACATGCGAGCCAAGACGCGCCGCGCGGGTTCATCGGTGATCAGGGGGAGTCGACCGGCGGGGCCTTCGGAGCGGAGTTTCGAAATTTGCGCTGGTCGCGCCGCCTCGTCGCAGATCCAGATTTGCTCAAGGAGATGGTCGAAGCGGACCTGATCCTCCGCGGTGGTCACACTCGCCGGCTCCGTGCAGCAGTCTGGAGTGTTGGCCAGCGGACAGTGCAGCGGGTGACCTGGGCCGTGTTGCGCGGAGTCAAATTGCAGGTGCCCGTGCGCCAGTTCGATGCGGCGGTCGGCTTGCCGCGCGATGTCCGGATCGTGCGTCACCATCAAAATGGTGTGTCCGGCCTGGTGCAGCTCGCGAAAAATCTCCAGCACCTTGGTCTCGTTGGCCTCGTCCAGATTCCCTGTAGGCTCATCCGCCAAAATCAGTTTCGGCTGATTGATCAGCGCACGAGCGATGGCCACGCGCTGCTGCTCGCCGCCGGAAAGTTTCGCAGGTAAATGCTCCAGCCGGTCGCCAAGGCCGACACGCCGCAACGCCTCCGCCGCCTGCCGCTCATCGGTCGAGCTGTGAAAATATTGCGCCAGCATTACGTTTTCCAGCGCATTGAGATACGGCACCAGGTGAAACTGCTGAAACACAAACCCAACTTTTTCCGCGCGGTACCGCACCAGTTCATTTTCCGTCAGCTTCGCAAGGTCCACGCCGTCCACGGAAACACACCCGGAAGTGAGCGTATCCAACCCGCCAAGAATATTGATCAGGGTAGTCTTTCCGGAGCCGGAAGGCCCCATCAACGCGACCCACTCGCCACAATTTACGCTGAAGCTGACGCCACCAAGCGCGCGCAAGTTGTCGTACTCTTTCACTAGCGCGTCGATCACCACTTGCGCATGGACAGCAGACTGTTGGTTAGGCTGCGCTTCAGAGAGTCCAGCCACTTGCGTTAGCCGTTGCGTCGCCATCAGGCTTCACCTCGAAACACCGACGCCGGCCGAATACTCGCCAGCCGCCGCAACGGATACGAACTCGCAATCGCCACAAGAATCGTCAATCCCACAGCTATAGGATACACAATGAGCCGCGGCCGTGCCGCGATGCCAAACACCGCCTTGCCTAGCCCAATCGAAAGTGCAATCCCCACCCCCGCGCCGATCAACCCGCCCACTAGCCCCAGCAGCGCCGCCTCCGTCAAAAACAAGCGCAACACCCGCCGCGTAGCCCCGCCAATCGCCTTCATCAAGCCCACGTCATTGCGCCGCTCCATGGCCACGTTGGTCATCGCCGCCATCACGCAAAGCGCCGTAAGAATCAGCACCAGCACCACAGT
>DATFYV010000314.1:0-8897 GCA_035314845.1 Candidatus Acidiferrum sp. | reverse complement strand
GTCGCGCGGCGCGCTCAAAAATAACCCCGGAAGATTTCACCGGCAGAGGCGGCATGGGATAGGGTCTCGAGCGAGGCGGATCGAACGGGCTCGCACCCGCCAGTCCGGAGACGCCAATCTCCCATTCAACCTTGGTGTAGTAAGGCTCAAGATCGTTGTAGGTGATGGGCCAATCGACAAAATTTGCGCCGGGAATCGGCCCCAGTTTGCTGCGCTCGATGAAATCAATCTCGTGCAGGCGCCAGAAATTGGCGGTGAAGTGCACGCTGGTGCCCCCAACCAACCGGCCGTAGACGACCGCGCGCTGGTGCTTGGCGGTGTCCGCGGGCGTCTTGCGGAAGGTGTTGGGCTGCAGCTTGGGATGATTGGTGAGCAAGTCTTCCTGCAATACCTTTATTTCGTCATGCACGAAATCGGATTCCGTCAGATACGGTCCCTGTTCGAGAACCACCACGCTGAATCCATGGCCGCCCAATTCCTTGGCGAGAATTCCGCCGGCCGCGCCGGAGCCCACGATGACGAAGTCAACTTCGTCGGAGGTTCGGTATTTGGGAGTTTCGGGTTTCATTTGGCCTGTTGCGCCGAGGGAGAAGATCTCCAGCCGGGATAATTTTTATCGTAGAAACCAAATGGCGATTGAAAGGAGTGGCCGGGTTCGCGGCCGATCACTTGCCATCCCACACCGCCGCGACTGCCGGCGTACTCCGACTCCGGATCGATTAGGAATGCTGCGATGGTGTGCATGCGGACGGTTTCGAAGAAAGAAGGTTGCCCTGAACCGGGACGGTTGCGGCGGCGCGGTGGCGCTTTGTCGTCGTCCAGGGTGTGCAGGAACTGATCTTGTTGTTCGATGGAAGCTGCGGAAAATTTACCTGCATTCGGGAACATGGCATGGAAATCCTCTTGGAATTGCGGCAGACCATCGCGGTAGACGGGTTGCGCATCGGTGGCAACGGTCGTCAGCACGCGGTCGATGAAATACACCGCGCCGGCCTCGGTTGCGCCGGGTGTCTCATCGGTAGGGATAATGCGCGCGCAAATGGCGGACACTTCCGCGGCTTCCTCGGCGGTGAGAAATTCAAGTTTGGCCGGAACGCCGGAAGTCGCCGCTGCATGGGCATGCTCGCTGGCGGACACGGCGGCCGGCCAATTTGCGGCCAGCCAGGCTACGCCCAAGCCGGTGCCCGCACTGACGAGAAATCCTCGGCGATCCATGCTCATCATTTTTTGTTGGTCCATGAGAAACGTCTGGGTTGCAATAGGCTGTGACTGTAGGCCGATAAACCCATAGCGTCAAGACGAAATGACGGATAGCTTGCATCCATATTGTCTTCACGCAGGCTTTTCGCGATTGCTGGGGCCTTCGGCAATGGTGTAGGATGCGCCGGAAAAGGCACGCACGCGGCCGCGCAAGCGAGGGCCAATTTCGCGAAAACCGTCCGGTTTTGAGACACTAAGTAAATACTTATGGCTACATTTACAGGGGGCATCGGAACCGGCGGCAAATGGCTGCTGGACAAAATCGTCGGGGTAATCGCGGCGACGGGCATTAATCCCAATGTGCTGACGTTTCTCGGCTTGCTGGTGAATTTTGCCGCTGCGGCCAGTTTTGCCGTGGGAAATTTCCGCACCGGCGCGCTAATTATTTTTTTTGCTGGCTTCCTCGACATGTTGGACGGGCAGGTGGCGCGGCGGCAGAACCGCGTCACGGCGTTTGGGGCGTTCTACGATTCCACGCTGGACCGCTATGCGGACATGGCGCTGTACATGGGGTTGCTGGTGTATTACTCCGTGAGCGGGCGCACGCCGTACGTGGTGCTCTCGGCAGTGGCCACGGCGGGATCGGTGATGGTCAGCTACGCGCGGGCGCGGGCGGAGTCCCTGATTCCGTTGTGCAAAGTAGGATTCATGGAACGGCCGGAGCGATTAGTGCTATTGATCATCGGTGGAATTTTCAACCGCATGGGGCCCGTGCTTTGGGTGATCGCGGTCGTCTCCACCATCACCGTAATTCATCGCATCTACTACACTTGGCAAGAGACCCGCGCCGGGCGAACCCTGCCAGGCATCAAGCTCGCGCAATAGATTGTCCCGCCTTCAGGAATTCATCAGCGGAGCAACAATTATTTCGCGGACTTTTTCCCGTAGCGCCGGAACGTCCTCTTTTTTTAACCCCGAGGTCTCGATGGTGTCGTGCAGCACCACCGTCACGGTGTGTGGGCGCAACATCCAGTGTCCGGTGCGAAAGTGCTCGAAGGATCCCACCAGCGTCACCGGAACGATAGGCACACCAAGTTGCTGCGCCAGGCGAAACCCACCGTCTTCAAACTCGTTGACGCGGCCGTCGCGCGTACGCTTGGCTTCCGGGAAAATAATCAGACTGGTGCCGCCGTCGATGGCCTCGCGCGTCAAGCGCCACAGGCGCTTCAAGTCCGAGGGGCGGCGCGCGTCCGGTACCGGGACGTTCCCGAAGCGATGCATCAGCCAGCCATACACGGGAATTTTGAAATGCGATTCTAGCTCCCAGCCGCGCACGTGTTGCGGTATCGCGCAGTAGAGCAGAAACGGATCGAACAGGTTCACATGGTTGACCATGAAAAAGGATGTCCGTTGCGGGTCGAATCCGGGAGCGCATTGCGCCACCACGCGCGCTCCAGAAAAAAAAGCAATGCGGCGGCACAGCCCGCGCTGCAGCCAGTCATGCTTGCGAGGATTCAGAAAAATCGCCAGGAAGATGAGCACTGGCACCACCATGAAAAAATGCAGCAGGGTCGTGGCCCACAGCAACGCGCTGCGCAGCACCTCCCACAAGCGCCTCATATGTAGACGTCCACTGCAGCGGGAAGAATGTCCAGGGTTTGCATCTCGACGGTGAAGACTTCGCCGTCGATGGTGACATCGACAGGCCCGCCGACGTTGAATTCCACCTTGCGCACGGCCTTGCGGGCGGCCAAAGGATGTTGCGTGACGGTGCCGTCGTAGAGGCGGCGCAGGTTCCACAACAGCTGTAGCCGGCCGACAGGCCCCCAGCGCACAAATTCGATTAAGCCGTCGGCAGTGTCGGCGTCCGGCGCGACCAGCATGGTCCCGCCGGTGTATTTGCTGTTGTTCAAGGTGAGGAACAGGCAGCGGCGTTCGTCCCAGCTGGTTTCTTCGTCGCTGCGCAGCGGGAAGGCGCGGCGATGCAGTTGTGCCAGGCGGACAAAAACTCCGACGAGATAGCCGAGATGGCCAAGGAATTTGAAATGCCGGTTGGTGAGGGCCGCGACGTCCGCGGCAAATCCCACGCTTACAAGATTAAAGGAATAGATTTGGCCCTGGGTATGCGTCAGGCGCAGAAGATCGATGGGACGCGTGCGTCCCTCGAGCAAGGCCTGAACCGAAGCGGCCGCGCCTTCTTTGGAAAAGTCGCGCAGGAAAGAGTTGCCGGTTCCGAAGGGGAGAAAGCCAAGTGAGATGCGGCGCTGCGGCGGGCCTTCGGCGAAGATGCCGTTGATGATTTCGTGCGCGGTGCCGTCGCCACCCACGGCGAGAAAACGGCGATAACCTTGCGCGTAGGCTTCACGCGCGAGTTGCGTGGTGTGGCCGGGCGCGCCTGAGGCGATCACGTCAATGGTGAGGCCCCTGGCGCGCAATTCCGCCAGCTTCGGGCCGGCCAGCTTCGCAGCCTTGCCGCCGCCGGCCGCGGGATTGACGATGGCGATGAAACGCTCCATGCGAGGCGTGTGCTCTCCCAAGCAAAAGTGTACGGCGCAGCTTACAACGGTTGGACCACGGTGGCACGGTCGAGAATGGTTAGACTATCCCGCAAGCTGTCGCGCAGGATTTTTTGCGAGGCGTTGCGCGGAAAATCTTCCGCGAACAGCACGAATCCGTGCACGCGCTTGAAGTTCAAAAGCTGATTGTTGCGCCGCACGATTTCCGTGCGAAGGACGTCCGTGAGATTTTGCCCGGGTTCGAGATGAATGACCAGCAGCAGTTGTTCGCCGACCATCGAACGGCGCGGCCAGATATAATCCGCGGCGAAGACGCATAACTCTTTCACCGGCAAGCTGTCGAAGGCGCCCTCAATATCCTCGGGATAAATATTTTTCCCTTCTTCTGTGACGATCATGTTCCGCTTGCGCCCGACGAGATGCAGATGCCCCTGCGCGTCGAAATAGCCCAGGTCTCCGGTCATCAGCCAGCCATTCACGATGGCCCGCGCCGTCAATTCCGGCTCGTTCAAATAGCCGGACATCACCGTCCTGCTGCGCACGGTGACTTCGCCGATTCCGCTGCTGTCCGGATTCGCGATGCGCACTTCCATCCCGGGAAGCGGCTTGCCCACGGTGTCCGCGCGAAACGGTTTTAAATCGTTGACGGTGATGGCGGTACCGGCTTCCGTCAAGCCGTATCCATTCGCCACCGGAATTCCCAAATCGTAAAAAAACTGCAAGGTCTGCGGTTCCGTAAACGCTCCGCCCACAATGATGGCGCGCAGCTCGCCGCCAAACGCGCTGTGTACCTGCGGCAAAAGGCGGCGGCTCAACCACAGCCGCGGTCGGCTTTTTGTCAGCACTCTATTGATCGCGACCAGAGCATCGAAGAGCCTGCGCTTGCCCGGCGGCAGCTCCGCGAAGCGTGCTTGCAAACCCTTCTGCAGATTCTTCAGCACCAGCGGTACCAGGCTGACGTAGGTGATTTTGTACTTGGCGAAGGCTTCGCGAACAAACTCCGGGCGCAGCGTCCGCAAATGCACCACTGCCGCGCCGCAGGTGAACGGTCCGAAGAAGCCCACCATGAAATCGATAGCGTGATTGGTGGGCAGAATGCTGAGGTAACGCACGCCCGGCCAGAACGGATAGAGGGAAGTCAGCGCAACGCATTGCTCCAGATAATTGTCGTGGGTCATCATGCAGCCCTTGGGCTGGCCGCCGGTGCCGGAGGAGTAGACGATGCTGGCGATGTCCGCACGCTGGCGCGGGACGAGGGCTGGTTCGCCCGCCGCGCGAAACTCTTCCCAGCGTTGCGCGCCCGCGAGGTCGGCGTTGGCGGGGGCTTCGGTCACCAAAACCAAACGCAACTTGGTGCACAATGCGCGACGGTCCGCGGCGGCGCTCAGTTGCCGCCAGATCGGATATTCGGTAATCAGCACCGATGCCTCTGAATGCCGCAGCAAGTCCCATTGCTGCGCAGCCGTCAGCTTGTAGTCCAGCGGAACCAGCACTCCGCCGCTGTGAAAGATGGCGTAGGCGGAGATCAGCCACTTGGACTGATTGGTCATGATGATCGACGCGCGATCGCCTGCTGCATAGCCGGTGTCTTGCAGCGCTTTGGCCAGCGGCTTGGCGCGTTCCTCGAACTCGCGATACGTGAGCCGGTGATTTTCCCGGTCGCGATCCGCTTCGATCAGGCAGACTTCGCCGGAAAACTTCTGCACCGCGTCGTGCAGTGCGCTGCCGATGGATGAATATTTGGAAAGATCCAGCATTACAGGCGGGATTGGATCCGCTCGGCGAGAGTTTTAAAATCGCTCACGCCCTGCATTTCGTAGTCGGGAAGTTCGATGGAGAAGTGATTCTCCAGACGCGAGAGCAGTTCGAGGGCCTGCAGGCTGTTGATGCCCAGCTTGCGAAAAAAATCATCGGAAGGCGCCAGCGTCCCCGGCGTCACCCGAAAATGGCGCGTCGCCAGCTCTAGAACTTCCTGCGTGGTTTGGTCGAGTGTGCGCGGCATGTGGTCCGTCCAAATCGAGTGAATCGGCAGTTCTTTCCAGTTATGATCTCCCTGATTGCTGAAGATTCATTCTAGCAAGAGGGCGGCGATTCGTCGAAAACGCGTAAAACCAGGATCGGCGAGCAAGGTTCCGGTCAGCGCGTCTAGGTATGCGACCCTCGTGTCTCCGTCGCTATGGTCCGAACCTACACCGGTGTTCCCTCAGGGTCACAGGATACTGCTTCAACGATTTCGATACGCAGGCAGGTAAAAGTAGCGCCGATTCCGAAGGACGGCTCAAAATCGACGGCGAAGTATGGTGTAGGTCCTTCCTCTCGGGTCTTTTGCTCTATTCCCAGTCCAAAAATTGCGTTTTGGTGGTTGAAACCTTCCATCTTGAAATTGTCCACATCAGAGAACTTAAAAGTGGTGAGAGTGTGCTTTATGGAACGTAAGTAATCTTTTTGATCAATATCGTTCGTCATCAACCAATGATGAAGTTTCACGGTCAAACGCGGGAATTCATAAATCTGGGCGTCTGTATCAATGTGGCCTCGTTGAAAATTAAGCTCATGCACTTCCGCGTCGTGAAATGATGGCCAGCAACCAAATATGGCCGCAAGTTTTTCACTTCCGGCAATTAGCGCTGCAATTTCAGACATTCCACGCCTTTCTGTGAACAATTGGACTTTCTCAGAGTCTATATCAGACCTAGTCCAAGTACTCGCTTGTCGTCTTATCGGAAATTGACGACCACCGAGCTAGGGCAGATAGGGCATAGCGTCGGTGGCATCGACGAATTTCTTGAGGGCGGCCATGACGGCGGGGCGGGCGAAGAGTTCGCAGAAAAGATCGATTTCTTGGCGCAGTTCGTCATGGGGAATGGGCTTGATGAATTTTTTGGCGGCTGCGCGTGTGCTGGGGTCGAACTTGGCGATTTGCGCGGCCATGAGGCGGGCGACCTTGAGGGCTTCGCCTTCGGCGGCGAGCTGGGCCACGAGGCCGACGGCTTGCGCACGCGTGGCGTTGACGGTGCGGCCGGTGAGCAGCAGTTCGCGGATGAAGGCGTTGCCGACATCGCGCTTGAGACGCGGGATACCGCCGAAGCCGGGGATCAGGCCGAGGCGCAATTCGGGGAAGGCGAAGCGGGCCATTTTATCAGCGACGACGACGTCCGCGAGCAGGGCGAGTTCGAGGCCGCCGCCGAAGCAGACGCCATGGACGGCGGCGATGGTGACGAAGGGCGCGGCGTCGATGGCGTTGGCGACGGCGTGGATGCGCTCCAGAAAATTTCTAATTCCGGCAAGGCGTTCTTTTTCCGCGAGGGCCGCGGCGCCGCGATAGAGTTCGCGCAAATCGGCGCCAGCGCAAAAACCTTCTTTGCGGGCGCTGTAGACGATGCACGCGGAAGTTTCCGGGGCGAGCGCGGGGATGGCGGCGGCAAACTGCTCGAGGTCGGCGAGCATGACGGTGCCGATTTCGTTGATTGGCGCGTGCTCCAGTGTCAGCTCCACCACGCCGTCGCGCCAATCCCAGCGCAGCGCCTTGCCGTGAAATTGTTTCATCGCTGCCCCGCCGCGGAAACCACTGGAGTTTGCGCCTGTTCGTACATGGTGGAGATTTCTTTTTGGTAGCGCGCGTTGATGGCGTCGCGGCGAATCTTGCCCATGGCGGTTAGCAAGCCACTCTCCGGGGTGAACGCTTCCGGCAAAATCGTAAAATTGCGAATCTGCCGGTAGTGTGGAAGTTCCGCATTGATGCCGTCGAGCGCCGACTGCACGGCTACGCGATCCACCGTGCCGGTGAGCAACGCGCAAAGATACCCGCGCCCATTGCCGACCAAAACCACTTGCTGCGCCTGCGGCAATCGTGCGGCGATTTTATCCTCGATCGGCTCCGGCGCAACATTGTGCCCGGAATTCAAGATAATCAGGTTTTTCAGCCGTCCCGTGATGCGCCAGTTGCCCCGCTCGTTCACCGCGCCCTGGTCGCCGGTGTGAAACCAGCCGTCGCGCAGAGCCCGCGCCGTTTCCTCCGGACGATTCCAGTAACCCGCAAAAACATTTGGCCCGCGCACCGCGATCTCGTCATTCTCCGCCACGCGCATCTCCATGCCGGGAATTGCGGGGCCGACATAGCCGGGTTCAACCGCCACGCGCGGATCGTCCATGGTGCAAATGCCGGTGGTCTCCGTGAGTCCGTAGACCTGCAGCACGGGAATGTCCAGCATGGCGAAGAATTCCTGGGTTTCCGACGTCAGCGGGGCGGAACCGCAAATCAACGCGCGCAGATATGCGCCGAAGCGTCCCTTGATTTTGCTGAAGATCAGCCGGCGACCCAGCTCCAGCCATAGGGCATCCACAGGCCCGGCGCTTCCCTTTTTTTTTCGCTGCCACGCGGTCCGCGCTTTGGCGAACAGCCATTGAATGGGCGCGGGCCGCTGCAAAAACGCCGCGTCCACGCCGCGTTTAACACGTTCGAGCAGCGTGGGCACATTCAGAAAATAATGCGGTGCAGCCAGCGCGATCTCCTCGGCCACGCGGTTCAGGTCCGTAGAGAGCGTCACGGTGCTGTCGCGCGATAAAAAGGACAGCAGTGCAATCCACGAAGCGCAAAAATTAAACGGCAAATAGTGGAAGATGCGGTCCGGCTCGCGGGTGGCGCCCATCAGCTGATTCAGGCGCTCGGTGGTGCGCGAAAGCATGTACGTGACGTTGCCCACGTTGAGGCACACACCCTTCGGCTCGCCGGAAGTTCCCGAGGTATAAATGATGGTGACGATGTCCGCGTCCGCCCGCGACACTGGCGGACGGCTCGCGTCAATTTTCGCGGATGCCGGCAGCGCTCCCAGAAGTTCGTCGAGCAAGATGCACCGCGGCGCGTCCGTGCCGTCGCCATTGCGACGCCATTCGTCGGATACCGCTTCGCCAAGCGCGGCATCCCGGGTGAGCAGCAACCGTGGCCGACAGTCGCGCATCATCGCCGCCAGTTCCGCGGGCGCCTGCCGCACATACAGCGGCACCACGATTACGCCCTCGGCCATCAGCGCCAGATCGCATGCCGCCCAACGAATGGAATTGGCGGCAAGCAAGGCGCAACGATCCCCCAGTTGCAGCCCGATGCTTCGCAGTTGCGCGCGAATGTGCTGGACCAGTTCGAGAAGTTCTTGGCCGGTGACGCTGACAAACTCTTCGCCATGC
>DATFYV010000313.1:0-7547 GCA_035314845.1 Candidatus Acidiferrum sp. | reverse complement strand
ACGGGAAACAATCCGGCGAAGACCATGGGCTTGATGGCTTCAAATCCCGGCAACGCCGGCGCGGGTCGCGCGGCCTCGATGACCGTGTCGCCCATGCGCGCATCGGCCACGGTTTTGATGTTCGCGACGATGAAGCCGACGTCGCCGGCCTCCAGTTCCTGGAGCGCGACGGGCTTGGGAGTGAGGGTGCCGAGCTGCTCGACTTCGTAGGTGTCGTTGCCAGCCACCAATTTTATTTTTACGTGGTTGTTCAGCCGGCCTTCCATCACCCGCACCAGCACCACGGCGCCGCGATAAATGTCGAACCAGGAGTCGAAAATGAGCGCCTGCAGAGGATTTTCCGCACTGCCTTTGGGAGGAGGAATTCTTTTTACGATGGCTTCGAGAACGTCGTCGACGCCGAGGCCGCTCTTGGCGCTGATGAGCAACGCATCGTCGGCGGGAATGGCCAGCACGCTTTCAATTTGCTCTTTGACAAATTCCGTTTGCGCGGCTGGCAGATCGATTTTGTTGATCACCGGCAAAATCGTTAAATTGCTTCCCGCGGCCAAGAATGTATTCGCGACAGTTTGCGCTTCGACGCCTTGGCTTGCGTCAACGACAAGCAGCGCGCCTTCGCAGGCCGACAGCGCGCGGGAAACTTCGTAGGAAAAATCGACATGGCCGGGAGTGTCAATTAGATTCAGGCGGTAGGTGTTTCCATCTTTCGCTTTATAATGCAGGCGAATGCTTTTGGCTTTGATGGTAATGCCGCGTTCGCGCTCCAGGTCCATGGAGTCCAGAATCTGCTCGTGCCCGCTCATTTCGCGGGAGGTAAGCGCACCGGTCATTTCCAGCAAGCGGTCGGCGAGCGTGGATTTGCCGTGATCGATGTGCGCAATGATGCAGAAATTGCGTATGAACTTTGGATCCATTTGTCCGTTTTAGCCGGCGGAACTTTTCGCTTTGCCAAGGCCTCCGCGCGGGATTGCCGGCGGGCCTGCTCGCTGCGGTCAGTGCAGCGCAAAAACCGTGCCGTGTAAACATTCAGTTTGCCATAAATCGCGGACTGCGTCAGCTTATGGGCTTACGACGGTCATGGATGCGGCGCGATCTGCGCGGGAAGGCGGCGTCACGCCCTTCATGCAATCCGCTAAGGGTAAACCGCACTCCAAAATGGAGGATACTTGGAAACATGGTCACGCTATGTGCGCGTTGCGGGGCGGAGATGAATTGCGAGCCGTTGGGGGCTTGCTGGTGCAAGGAATTGCCGCATGGGCCCATGCCCTCCGCAGATGCCCAGGCGCTGCAAACTCGCCAGGCTCTACAGCCGTCCCGCAGTGGTGGGACGCCTCTGCCGGAACCAATCGGGACGGGTTGTTTGTGCCGTGCATGCCTGGAAAGCGATTTACGGGAGCGAGGACTGCCGCGCCAGGGGACCTAGTGTGCGTTTGCGCGGCGTGCCGTGTTGCATACCGCGTCTGAGGGCTTTTTTGCCCGGGTTCTGGCGGGGGTATATAGTTGAAAAGGCTGGCAGGCGTGCGCTCGCAGCGGGGCCAGGCAGCCGAATCCACGAAGGCAGCAGCGATTTCCCGCGGACGGAATTCTAAGCGCGGGAGCGCGCGAATAAGCGAGTTTCGTCGAGTCTCGTCAAGAGGGCCTAGCCACGAATGGCTGCAGACGTCAGCAAAAACCTGGATCGCGCCAAGCGGTTTCTGGAAAAAAATCGCGTCGAGGACGCCATCGAGGCGTATCTTTTGGTGCTGGACGAGTCTCCGCAACACCAGGAGGCGACCCAGGCGCTGGGAGATTTGTACGCGCGTATGGATCGCCCGGACCGCGCGGCGGAGTATTACGGAAGACTATTTGATTTGCTCGTCGAGCCCAAGGACGAGACCAAAGCGCTGGCCATCTACAACCGTTTCCTGCGCAGCGGACCCTTGCAACAGCCCCCCGAACGCATCGCGCGCTTTGCATTTCTGCAACAGAAACAGAATCGCGGCGACGAAGCCATCGAACAATACACCAAAGCCGCGGAGCTGTTTACGGCCGCGGTACGCGAGGAAGACGCGCTATTTTGCTGGGAACGGATTGCCTTGCTGGATCCGGAAAATCTGGCGCGGCAATTGCGCCTGGCGGAAGCCGCGGAACGCATCGGGAAAAACGCCCTGGCTGCGCGGGCGTTCTTGCGGGCGGGGCAACTGGCTTCGGCCGGCAACGCGCCCGGCGATGCCTTGAAATTACTGGGACGCGCGCACCGCCTGGCGCCGCAGGAACGCAGCGTTGCTCTGCTGTATGCGGAGGCCAAACTCAAGTCCGGCGCCGCGGCCGAAGCGGCGCAACTGCTGGAACCCTTCGCGGCCACGGAAAACGACGTCACGTTTATCGATCTCTTTGCCGACGCGCTGATGCGTGCGGGACAACTGGACCGGGCGCGGGAAGTGCTGGACCGGCTGCTGCGGGAGAAAAATGAAGGAGCGACGCGGCTCTTTGAGCTGGCGGACTATTATGCCGCCGCGCAGCAGGACACCAAGTCGGTGGAGATTTTTCTGACGCTGAAGAGGCGCATGTTCGCCGACAAGAAACACAACGAATTTGTGGCGCTGATGGACGGGGTGGCCGCCAAACATCCGCAATCGCAGGTAATCCTGGAGTTCTGGGCTGCGCTGTATAACGAACTAAACCGCGAGTCGCAATATTTCGATATTTTGATCAAATTGTTCGATGTGTATTTGGGATCGGGAAATATTCCCAAGGCCGCGGAAGCCATCGAGCGGCTGGTGGATATCGACGCCTACGATTACCGCAACCAGGAGCGGCTGGAATTGCTGCGCGGCAAGGTGGATGACGGTTTCGTGCAGCGGGTGGCCAGCCGGCTGGCCAAATCGGCGAGCGGCACCCCGGCGCCCACCACGCAACCACAAGCCGCAGCGAGCCAGGCGACGGAAACGCCGATGGCGGTGACGGAAGAAGGACGCAAACTGCAGGCGCTGGAAGATCTGATCGTGCAGACGGAAATTTTTTTGCAGTACTCGCTGCAGAACAAGGCGCTGGACCGTTTGCAGAAAATCGCCGCGATGTTTCCCGGGGAAGAGGCGCGCAACGCGCGGCTAGCGAACTTGTACCAGCTGGCGAACTGGACGCCTCCAGCGGGCGCTGCGAAAAAAATCGAGGCGCCAGTAGCGCTTCCCATGGCGCCGCCCGCGCCGGCCACAGCGGCAGAAACGGCGGCGGCGCCAGTCACCAAGACGGGCGTGTATAGCGCGGATACGTTGCGCGACCTGGCGAAAATTTCCGAGATCAATCAGAAAATATTCCGGCAGCAGACGCCCCGCGCGATGCTGAACACCGCGGTCAATGAAGTGGGGACGTATCTGCGCGCGGCACGGGCGCTGGCGGTGGTGGGCGCGCCGGGGCGGCCGCCGGAGATGGCCGCGGAGTTCTGTGCCAACGCGGTGAAATCCGCGCCGGGAGCGCAGGTGGTGCTGTTGCTGGCACACATGGAAAAAGCGCATCCAGACGAGCTGGGCGGACTGGTGGTGGAGGCGACGGAAGGCTCGATCTTAAGCGAACTGGGACTTGCCACCGCGCTGGGGGTGATGATCACCGACAAAGAGACGCAATCGCCGGCGGGCATGTTGATCGTGGGACACACACAAGGGCATAAGTGGCGGCCGAATGAAGCTTATTTTTTGCAAGCCATCGGCGACCAAATGTTGATGAGCGTGAGCCACACGCGGCTGCGCTCGCTGGTGCGGAGAATGGGCGTTTCCGACGAGCGCACGGGATTGCTGAGCCGCAGTTCATACCAAAGCTGCTTGCTGAACGAGGCGGACCGCGCGCGGACGCAGAATACGCCGCTATCGCTAGCGATTTTGCAGATCGATCATGGCGCGGAGTTGGTGCGCAATCAGGGCGAACCGCAGATGGAACGCTTTTTGGAGCAGTTGGCCCGGTCTTTGCAGACTATCGTGCGACAGAACGACGTCGCCATTAAATATACGTCGTGGTCGCTGGCATTTATTTTGCCGGACACCACGCTGCCGGGAGCGCAAAACCTGGCGGATAAATTGCTGCGCGCGGCGTCGGGGCTGCGGCCGCCGTGGGATACGACGCGCATTACCTTGAGTGCAGGGATTGTGGAAGCGGTGGCCAAGCCGGACTACGACAGCGAAGATATTGTGACGGATTTGATCAACCGCGCGGAGTTTTCCATGGAAGAGGCGCGCAAGCGCGGCGGGGAGTCGGTGGTGGTGCAGGCGACGCCGAAGGTGTGAGGCCGGGATTCCAGCAGCGCAGGGGCGAACGAATCCGTGCGGCGGGATTGCGAGTGGCTCATGGTCATGATAACATGACCATGGACATGGAGAGGGAACCATGAAGCGGATGCAAGCCGGAGACTTCAAAGCGCGATGTTTAGCGACCATGAACGAGATTCGAGCTACTGGTGAGCCGGTGGTCGTAACGAAGCGTGGAAAACCTTGGGTGAAGGTTATTCCGCTTACCACGGACGGCTCTGACATTTTCGGATTTATGGCCGGCCGCATGACGATTCTCGGCGATATCGAATCGCCGGTCGTACCGCTCAAGGATTGGAAAATCTTTAAGAAGTGATCCTGCTCGACACGCACGTTGTTATTTGGATGGCGAGCGATCCCGGAAAGCTTTCGCGGAGCGCCGGCAATGCCATTCGGGATGCTCACCGTGGAGGTGGTCTGGCGATCTCCGCGGTGTCTTTGTGGGAGTTAGCGTGGCTTATGACGAATCGCCGGTTGGGGATCGCTGGAACGGTTGAGCAATTTGTGGAAGAAATCGCGGCCCGGCTGGCAGTTCGGCCAATCACACCAGCTATCGCCGTAATTGCAACGCAATTGCCCGACACCTATCCCAAGGATCCGATCGACAAGCTGATTGGCGCCACGGCGATAGCGGAGGGGCTCATGCTGGTGACCAAAGATCGCGAAATTCGGGTGTGCAAACTGATCAAAACCGTTTGGTAGTGTTCAATACGGGAGAAAGAATATCCATGTTTCCAACGGATGTGGTGATTGTGGCGGGGGCGCGGACGCCGATGGCGCGGTATACCGGGGCGTTTTCGGAGGTTAGCGCCATTGATTTGGCGGCGGTGGCGTCGAAGGAGGCCGTGCGGCGGTCGGGAGTGGATGCTGCGGAGTTTGATCACGTGATTTTTGGAAACGTGATGCAGACCAGCGCGGATGCGCTTTATGGGGCGCGGCACGTTGGGCTGAAGGCTGGGTTGAAGATCGAGACGCCAGCGGTGACGGTGAACCGCTTGTGCGGATCGGGGATTGAGGCGATTGCGCAGGCGGCGCAGCGCTTGCTGCTGGGCGAGGCGACCATGGTGTTGGCCGGCGGGATGGAGAATATGACGCAGGCGCCCTTTGTGATTCGCGGGGCGCGCAACGGTTTGAAATTGGGCGGAGGGGCGCTGGAAGATTCGCTGATGGCGGGGCTGACGGATACGTTTTGCGGATTGCCGATGGCTTTGACGGCGGAAAAACTGGCGGAACAGACGGGCATTACGCGAAAAGATGCGGACGCATATGCGCTGCGGAGTCAGCAGGCCGCGGATGCGGCGTATAAGGCTTGCCGGATTCGCGAAGAGCTGGTGAGCGTGGAAGTGAAGCAGGGCAAGAAAACGATTGTGGTTGCGGAAGACGATCACCGGCGGCCGGAAACCACCATGGAAACTTTGGAGAAGCTGCCGCCGTCATTCAAGAAAGATGGAATCGTAACCGCGGGGAATGCCAGCGGAATTGTGGATGGAGCGGCGGCGGTGGTAGTTACGCGCTCGGAAATTGCGAAGGAACGCGGATTGAAGCCGATTGGGCGAATCATTTCGTGGGCTACGGCGGGAGTGGATCCCAGCATTATGGGCATTGGGCCGGTGCCGGCCTCGCGCAAGGCGCTGCAGCTGGCGGGATTAACTTTGGAGCAGATGGATCGCGTGGAAGTGAATGAGGCGTTTGCGGCCCAGTATTTGGCGGTGGAGAAGGAATTGGGGCTAGTGCGCGAGAAGACCAACGTGAATGGCGGGGCCATTGCGCTGGGGCATCCGCTGGGGGCGAGCGGGACGCGGCTGGTGATCACGCTGCTCAATGAGCTGCGCAGGAATAATTTGCGGTATGGGTTGGCCACGGCGTGCATCGGCGGAGGGCAGGGGATTGCGATGATTGTGGAAGTGCTAAATAACTAAGGTATTGGATTTCGAGGCATCCGGCGTGAAAACAAAATTCTCCGGCGGCGATCGAGTGCGGATCTCGGATGACTTTCCCTGGGCGAAGGGAGCGTTGGGAACGGTCGCGAGACCGCCCGATGAGGTAACGACGATTAGCGGACCGTGGATTGAAGGGCTGACATGGTTAGAGGTTAGCGCCATGGGAACGAACGTCGCGTACTGGGTATGGTTTGACGAGCCGCAAAGCGATGCAGATGGAGACGGCCCATATCGCGGCGGCCAAATTTTGGAAAGCGCGCTTACTCGATTGATGCCGAAACTGAACTGAAGAGACTGCTGGCCGCGAGGCGCTTTAGGGAGTGCTTCGTAATGGGGTGGTACACTAGGCTTCGGGCTGCGCGGGATCATTTCAAGAAAAATCAGCGAGGAAATGCATGGCGATTCAGAAGATTGGGGTGGTGGGGTGCGGGTTGATGGGGTCGGGAATTGCGCAGGTGTGCGCGGCGGCGGGATTTACGACGGTGGTGCGGGAGGTTGCGCCGGAGTTTCTGGAAAAGGGGTTGAAGGGGATTGAAAAGAATTTGGGGCGGCTGGCGGAGAAGGGGACGATCACCGCGGCGGCTTCGGATGAGATTCGCGGACGGCTGACCGGGACTACCGTTATTGACGATTTGGCGGATTGCGATTTGGTGATTGAGGCGATCATCGAGCAGTTGCCGGCGAAGCGGGAATTGTTTGGGACGCTGGATAAAATTTGTTCGCCGAGCGCGATTTTTGCCAGCAATACTTCTTCGCTGACGATTACGGAAATTGCGGCGTCGACGAAAAGGCCGCAGCGCTTCGTAGGGCTGCACTTTTTCAACCCCGTGCCGGTGATGAAGCTGGTGGAAGTGGTGCGCACGATCGCCACGGATGACGCAGTGTACGAGGAGATGGTGGCGTTTGGCGCGAAGCTGGGGAAGACGGCGGTGCGGGCGCACGACTCGACGGGATTTATTGTGAACCGCTTGCTGGTGCCGTACTTGCTGGATGCGATTCGGGCGTTGGAAGAGGGCGTGGGGTCGATTGAGGATATTGATAATTCGATGAAATTGGGTTGCGGGCACCCGATGGGGCCGTTGACGTTGCTGGATTTTGTGGGCTTGGACACTACGTATTACATAGCGAATATCATGTTTGAGGAATTTCGTGAGCGGAGGTTTGCGCCGCCGCCGCTGCTGAAGCGCATGGTGCTGGCGGGGTGGAACGGGCGGAAGTCTGGCAAGGGATTTTATGATTATGCGGATGCGAAGAATCCGGTGGCGATGAAATTTTAGGAATGAAGTAAAGGAAGTAGAGGACGTTAAGGAAGTAAAGGAAAAGCGGGTGG
>DATFYV010000312.1:0-2515 GCA_035314845.1 Candidatus Acidiferrum sp. | reverse complement strand
GGAGTTGATGGGTTTTGAAGGCGGTCACGACGGCAAAGTGGTGAAGGGTGCTCCGTTTTCCGCCACTGCGTCCGCGGATCTATCGCAAACGCTCTCGGATGGCACGGTGATTCATCGCACCGCGCAAATAAATCTCTATCGCGACAGTCAGGGACGTTCGCGCCGCGAGCTAACCACGTCGGGCTTTGGTCCGCTGGCAGCTTCGGGCGCGCCAAAAACCATGGTGATGATTTCCGATCCCGTCGCGGGCGTGCGGTACATGCTGAACCCAGGAGAAAAAGTAGCCGACAAGATGCCGGTACGCGGCAAGGCTGACGCTCCGGACAGCGCGGACGCTTTCCATCAGAAGATGGAAGCCGAGCAAGCCGCGCAGATCGCCGCCGGCACGCTGAAGAAGGAATCGTTGGGCACGCAAGTGATCAACGGCATCAGCGCGGAGGGCACGCGCTTCACCAAGACCGTACCCGCGGGACAAATTGGGAATGATAAAGCGTTTTCGATCGTTTCGGAGCGCTGGTATTCGCCGGATTTGCAAATCGTGGTGAAGAGCACGCACAGCGATCCGCAAATGGGCACCACCACCTATCAAGTGACCAATATTCAAAAGGCGGAACCGGCGGCCTCGCTGTTCGCCGTTCCGGCGGACTATACCGTCAAGGCGGGGCACGGTGGCCACGGCACAGGCGGGCCTGGTCCGGATGCTCCTCCGCCACCTGGCGAGGAGTAATCCGTCAGGCCGATTTGAACGAGCTTCTCTCCTGAAGACGGTTTGCGCCCTTTGCACTGCAGCTTCAATCGCTGAGCAAAGGGCCTTTCCGTTTTTGGAGACGAGAAGAACGAAGTGAGGAAGTAAAGAAGAGACGAGACGGCTGGGGGGACGATACGGGCTTTTTTGCTCTTGTAGGCGCCGGGCTTCAGTCCGGCCACCGTAAGCCGTCCACCACGGACCGCCAGCCGAACTGAAGTCCGGCACTTACACGCAGGGTATGCGGACCGCGACGGCAGCGCGTGACTGTTTGCTAGGTGAGCGCACGGTCCAGAAGCTCCATGACGTGTAACACCTGCTGGTTGGTGTGATGCAATGCGGCCCCGGCGCGGAGTTGCAGCAGGCAGCCTGGGTTGGCGGTAGCGACTATCTCGGCGTTAGTCGACTGGGCGTGCTGCATTTTTCCGGCCAGCAGGTCCAGGGAAGCTTGCGTTTGCGTGATGTTGTAGCTGCCCGCGGAACCGCAGCAGATTTCCGAATACGGCAATTCCACAAATTCGAGGTTGGGTATGGCACGCAGGAGCTGGCGCGGCGCTTCGCGCACCTTCTGTCCATGCAGCAGGTGGCAGGAATCCTGGTAGGTGACGCGAATTTTGCGCGTCGATGAAGAAGCCATCGCCGATGTTACGGGCACCGAGGCCAGCGTTGGCGCGTGCAGCGGGGCGGAGAGGCCGAGCTTGGCGAGAAATTCGGTGACATCGCGGACCTTGGCGCTGAAGGCTTCCGCGGCGAGGTATTCGGGTTCGTCGTGGCTGAACAGGTGGTGATATTCCTTCAGCGTGGAACCGCAGCCGGCCGCGTTGGTAACGATGGCGTCAAAATCGGCAAGCTCGAAGGCCAGGAGATTCTTGCGCGCCACCTCGCGGGCAGCTTCGCGCGCACCGGCGTGGGCAGCCAGCGCGCCACAACAGTGCTGGCATTCCGGAACCAGGACTTCGCAGCCGTTGGCGGTGAGCACGCGGATGGTGGCTTCGTTCAGCGGAGTAAAGGTGACCTGCGCGATGCAGCCGGCGAAGAAGGCTACGCGGGCACGGCGCGGCCCCACGGCGGGAAACACGGAACCCAGTTGTTCAAAGAAAAATTTGCGATCAATCGGCGGGAGCAACGCTTCGCGGCTGGCCAGTCCCAACAATTTCAGAATACCGGTACCGCGCGCGAGCGCTTGCAACCCCGAACGCTGGTAAACGCGCAGCATTCTCGCAACCGCGGCGATGCGCCGAGGATACGGCAGCAAATGACGGAAGACGAAATTGCGCGTCAAGCGCGAAAAAAACGGCCGCTGGTAATCGCGCTCGATACGCGCGCGCGCATACTCCACCAGCTTGCCGTATTGCGCACCCGACGGGCAGGCGGTTTCGCAGGCCCGGCAGTCCAGGCATTTATCGATGTGGTCGACGAAGCTAGCGCTGATTGGCACAGCCCTTTGCGAAGGATCGGCGATTGCCACCTGCTCGACGCTCACCATCTGCCGGATGCGCCCGCGCGGTGAGTCCGCCTCCAAATTCCACAGCCGGTAGGTGGGGCAAGCATTCAAGCACAGCCCGCAATGCACGCACCGCGCGTAGTCTTCATAAGTTGGAACCAGACCCGGAATAGGAGTTGTGGTCATCGCAGGATCGGCTCCTCTGATGATACGACCAGCAGGGAAAAATTGCCGGGCCTTTGCGAATGTGCGCGGACGAATCGAAAATGAGGTGTGTTAGCATGGCCGAACAATGGACCGCGAGATTACGCGCCGCGATTTTCTTG
>DATFYV010000311.1:0-4291 GCA_035314845.1 Candidatus Acidiferrum sp. | reverse complement strand
TTAATGCCACGTTTATCTCGCCATCGCTACCCTTTCGATGATGAAATTTGCTGCAAAAAGGATTTTGACTTGAAAACGCCAGCCAGAAAACTTGCGCGGCGGGCGGCCATGGCGTTTTTGCTCGGCGGAATGGTCTTGGCGCCGGGGGCGGGTGCGCTTTGCGCGCAGGAAGCCCCGCCGGCCCCGACTGCTGCCACGAGCGCGGCGGCTCCCGCGGCGCCCTCCGCAGCAAGCGACGCACCGCTGCGACTCACGCTGGCCGACGCTCTGGAGCGTGCGCGACACAACAGCGTGCAATTTCAGGCAGCAGTGACGGACGCTGCGTTGGCGCGGGGAGACCGTGCCCAGGCGCGTGACAGTCTGCTGCCCAGTGTGAACTACAACAATTCGGTGATTTATACGCAGGGGGGCGGACCCGGCTTCCCCGTCCGATACATCGCCAATAATTCGGTGCACGAATATATTAGCCAGGGCAATGTGCACGAAGTCCTGGATGTGGCGGGGATAGCGGATTTGCGCAAAGTGTCGGCGCTGGCCGCGGTCGCGCGCGCCAAGGCGGAGATCGCCTCACGCGGCCTGGTGGTTACCGTGGTGCAGAATTACTACGGCGCGCTCTCGGCGCAGGCCAAGCTGGAGAGTTCGCGGCGCGCGGCGGAGGAAGGCCAGCGTTTTCTGAAATTGACGCAAGATCTGGAGCATGGCGGGGAGGTGGCCCACGGCGACGTCATCAAGGCGGAGTTGCAGTACAACGAGCGCCAGCGGCAGCTGCAGGAAGCGCAGCTGGGATTACTGAACGCGCGGCTAGACTTGGCGGTGTTGATCTTCCCAAACTTGAACAACACCTACGAGCTGGCAGATGATCTGCACGGCAACACGGCGCTGCCGGCGCTCGGTGAGGTGCAGCAGCAGGCCGCGAAAGAAAATCCCGAAGTACGCGCGGCGCTTGCGGCCGTTGCGGCAGCCGGACATGAAGTGACGGCTTCGCGGGCCGGATACCTGCCGTCGCTCAGCGTGGACTATTTCTACGGCATTGACGCCACGCATTTTGCCACCAAGACGGACGGGCAATCGAACCTGGGCTCCAGCATCGTGGCCTCGCTGAATATTCCCATCTGGAATTGGGGCGCGACGCAAAGCAAGGTGCAGCAATCGGAATTGCGGCAGAAACAGGCCAAGCTGGAACTATCCATGGCCCAGCGCAAACTGCTCGCGGAAATGCAGTCGCTGTATGCGGAGGCGGAGATGGCCCAGAACCAACTCGAGAATTTGCGGCGCTCGAGCGAATTGGCGGCGGAGAGCCTGCGGCTCACCACGCTGCGTTACAAGAATGGGGAGTCCACGGTGCTGGAGGTGGTGGACGCGCAAAACACCGCAACCATGGCGGACGCCGGCTATCAGGATGGCTCGGTGCGTTATCGCGTGGCGCTGGCGAACCTGCAAACGCTGACAGGAGTGCTGACCACGCCGTGAACAAGAACATGGGAGGAAACGTAACAAGAATGTGTTGGTCCGCGGCATTGGCGGCATCGCTAGGAATCGCCGTAGGGCTGAGCGGCTGCAGCGCACCGGACAAGGAGAAGGCCCCGGTGGCGACCGTGCAGGTTACGCCGGCGCGCGTGGCCCCGATTGCGCTAACGATTTCCGCGGAGGCGGTGGTCTCGCCGCTGCAGCAGGCGATCATCACCCCAAAAATCACCTCAACGATCAAGAAATTCCTGGTGCAGCGCGGCAGTAAGGTTCACGAAGGGCAACTGCTGGCGGTGCTGGAGAACGCCGATCTTTCCGCGGCGGCCGAACAGAGCAAAGGCGAATTGGAGCAGGCGGAAGCGGGCTACGACGTCAGCACCGGCGCGAGCATTCCGCAGGATTTGCAAAAGGCGGAATTGGACGCCAGGACCGCCAAAGTGAATTTGGACGCGCAACAGAAAGTATATGACAGCCGCAAAGACCTCTATCAGCAGGGAGCCTTGCCGCGCAGGGATCTGGACGCCGCGGAAGTGACTCTGTCGCAGGCACGCAATCAATATGAGGTAGCGCAACGCCAACTCGAGGACCGCAAACGCCTCGGGCAAAAGCAAGCGCTGAAGTCCGCGTCCGGACAACTAGCCGCGGCGAAGGGTAAATATCTGGCGGCGCAAGCCCAGCTGCAATATTCAGAAATTCGCAGCCCCATCGACGGCGTGGTCACCGAGCGTCCGCAATTTGCAGGGGAATTGGCTACCGCGAACCAGCCGCTGCTCACGGTGATGAATATTTCCAAGCTCATCGCCAAGAGTCACATCGCGCAAGCGGAAGCCGCGGCATTGAAAATCGGCAATCCGGCGGAAATTCACGTGGCCGGCCTCGACGAGCCCGTGCCCGGCCGCGTCACGCTCGTCAGTCCGGCCTTAGATCCCGGCAGCACCACGGTCGAAGTGTGGGTGGAATCGGTAAAAACGAATCCAGCTCTCAAGCCTGGAATCAGCGTGCGCGTGAGCATTACGGCGAAGACGCTGAAGGACGCCTTGGTCGTGCCCACATCGGCATTGTTCAAGAATCCGGAAGGCGCCGATTACGTGGTGCTAGGCGGCTCGGATGGGCAGGCGCACATCAAGGTGGTGCAGGTGGGCATTCGCGCCGCGGAACTCTCGCAAATCGTCAGCGGTATCAAAGCAGGCGATCCGGTGATCAGCTCCGGAGGCTACGCGCTGCCCGACAACACCAAGATTAAGATCGAGGAAGCCGCTGCCTCGGAAAAAGATCCCGGCGACAAAGGCGGCGACAAATCAGACAGCAGCGCGGCCACTCCGGCCGGGAAAGACAAGGAGTAGCCACCCGTGGAGCTCTGGCCAGAATCCCCGCAGGGTGAAACGCGCGCGTCGGGCGCTCCGTGGTTTGCAAAACTTTCCAGCCCCATCCTGTTTTTGATCGCGGGACTGGCCCTGGTGGGCGGCTATTTGGCGTTCACCATTCCCGTCTCGGTATTTCCCAACACCGATTTCCCGCGTATCGTGATTGGCGTCGACAACGGGGTCATGCCCATCGACCAGATGCTGGTCACCATCACCCGCCCGATTGAAGAAGCCATGAACAGCGTGCCGGGCCTCGAGCGCGTACGCTCCATCACCAGCCGCGGTTCCGCCGAAGTGGACCTCTTTTTCAACTGGCAAGTGGACATGTTTCAAACCCTGCAGCGCGTCGATTCCGTGGTCGCGCGTGTGCAATCCGAGCTGCCGCCCACCGCCAAGCTCGAAACCCATCGCCTCACTTTCGCCACGTTCCCGATCATCGGCTACAGCCTCACCTCCGACACCATTCCGCAGAATCGCCTGTGGGAGATCGCCACCTACGACATTAAGCCGCGCATCAACCGCCTGGACGGCGTGGCGTCCATCATCGTGCAAGGCGGGCGCGTGCCGGAATTTCAGGTGACGCCGGATCCTGCGCGCCTCTTGTCTGTCGGCGTTACCGTCGCGGACATTCTGGAGGCCATCCGCAAAAGCAATCTGATCGACTCGCCTGGGTTGATCGACAGCAACCACCAACTGGTTCTCGGGCTGGTCAGCGGCCAGGTGCAAACGCCGGAGCAGATTGGGCAAATCGTGGTAAAAACTTCCGCCGCCGGGGTGCCTGTCCGGCTGGGCGATATCGCCACCGTGGCGCCGTCGGTAGCGCCGGTCTACACCATCGTCACTGCCAACGGTAAGCCCGCGGTGCTGCTGAGCGTCAATCGCCAGCCGGAGAGCAATACACTGGCTGTCGCTGACGAGGTCCACACGCAAATCGCGGAGCTCCGCAATACCCTCCCGCCTGGCGTGCATCTCGAAGCCTTCTACGATCAATCCACCATCGTGCACGATTCCATCGCCAGCGTGCGCGACGCGGTATTGTTGGGACTGCTGCTTTCGTCCATCATTCTGGTGCTCTTCCTGCGCGATTGGGGCACCTCGTTGGTCGCCGCATTGGTGATTCCCGCTACCTTGGCGATCACCTTCATCGTCCTCAAAGTCACCGGGCAAACATTCAACTTAATGACCCTCGGCGGGCTCGCCGCCGCCGTTGGCCTGGTCATCGACGACGCCATCGTGGTGCTCGAAAATATCGTCTTGCACCGCGACGCCGGGGAAAACCGCTTGCAGGCCATTCGCAGCGCGCTCAGCGAAATCACCGTGCCGTTGATCGGTTCCACAATCACGCCGATTGTGGTCTTCCTTCCGCTCATTTCAATTACTGGCGTCACCGGCAGCTTCTTCCGCGCCCTGGCCGTGACCATGACGGTTTCGCTTTTCACCTCGCTACTGCTGGCGCTTTC
>DATFYV010000310.1:0-4225 GCA_035314845.1 Candidatus Acidiferrum sp. | reverse complement strand
TCCATCACGAACATGCGGCCATCGAATTCGCGCGTTTCCTTGTTTTCGGCGACCATGGTGCCGAATCCCGTGGGCGTGTAGAAGGCCGGAATGCCCGCACCACCGGCGCGGATGCGTTCCGCGAACGTGCCTTGCGGATTTAGCTCCAACTCGAGTTCCCTGGCCATAACCAACTGCTCGAAAAGTTTATTTTCGCCAACGTAGGTGGAGATCATTTTCTTGACCTGGCGATTTTGCAAGAGCAAGCCGATGCCGAAATCGTCCACACCGGCGTTGTTACTAATGATGGTTAGATTTTTCGTGCCCTTGCGACACACCGCGGCAATTAAATTTTCCGGAATGCCACAGAGCCCGAAGCCACCCATCAGGATGGTGGCCCCGTCGTGCAGCTTTTCGATGGCGGCGTCCGCGGAGCTTACGCGCTTGTCCAAATGGCGACCCTCATGGAAGTTAACGAGCGGGCCGCAGGTTGCAGGTGGCCGCGCGCCGAAAGAAGTCTACTCCAAGTCGCGACTTGCCCGTATCTTTCGATGAGCACGACGGAAACCGCGAGAGCTACATGTGGATCCGGAACAAGGTGGGTTCGAGATGGGTGAGCAGCGAGAAGCAAACGACCTGAGCGCCTGCGACCGTCGCGATATCACGAGAGGGGCGCATAAGGCCTCCAATTCTCGGGTGCGCCTTGCTAATTGAGCTGCGATGCGGGACGCTGCGCGTCGGTCTCCAGGTATTCTTCCGTGTCGGCAATCGCGCGATAGCCGGTCATGGACTCGATTTCGATGCAGTAGAACACTGGCGGAATAAGCTCGGTCTCGGACTTAAGCTGGCGGGCCGCAAAGGCCGTTTCCCACCACAGCGAACGATGTTCGAGCAGCTTCCGGGCTTGGGCGCGCTCCTCGGCGTGCTGCGGGCCGTCCGGCAGTTCGCGAAACCGGCCGGTAATAATCACGCTTTCCCATTGAAAGCGATTGGCAATGTCGTCCACTTCCACGCAGACTCTGGGATTTGCGCGCATCCATTCGATCTTTTGCCCCTCAGTTGTAAAGCCGTAAAGATGATCCGGCTCATAAGCGAAGTAAATGGGTACCACGTACGGCTGATCTTCTCGCGAACATGCCAGCCGCCCAATTAGGTCACGCATCAAAATCCAACGGCATTCCTTCGTGCTGATTTTTTCAATTCGCATTTGAAGCTCCTGTGCGGCGTATTTAGAGGAATGCCCCAGTCCCCCGTCGGCGGAGAGGCCGAAAAGCGGGTTTTCGCCTCTCCGCCGCCTTGGTTTAATGGCGAATCGTCAGGACCGGGCAGTCCGCGTGACTCACCACTTTATGCGCCGTCGCGATCGGCAGGTGTGTGGAAGCGCCGGGGAAGCCCTTCCCGGGATGCACGCCGAGGATGATCAGATCCACGTTGCGTTCTCTGGCGGCATCCAGAATTCCCTGCCCGGCATCGCCGTGCTTCACTACATATTCGACCTTGCACCACGCTTCGGCCTCCGCCGGTACCAGACCGCTCAGCAGCTTCCGGTAGTGCCCTTCCAATTGCGCGGCGTTCACCAGATCCCCGACGGCGGGACTTGGCAGGCTATGCAACAGGGTCAGGCTGGCTTGAAACTCCTCCGCCAGCGCCACGGCGTAACCAGCGGCCAATTGCGATTCCGCACTAAAGTCCGTGGCGTACAGAATCCTGCGCGGTCCCCCGTCTGTGCCCAAGGCCCCACCGGCGTGCGGTCCCACCGTCAATACCGGGCAGGAAACCTCCCGGAAGATCTCTTCGGCAACGGACCCAAGGAAAAATTTCTTGACTCCGGACCGTCCCCGCGTCCCTATCACCACAAGATCGATCTTCTTCTGGCTGACGATGTACGGAAGTAGCGTCCGGATGTCGCCTTCTGGCATCAATATATCCGCGTGCACGTCCCCGAATTGTTCGCTCAGTTCCTTCCGATGCCTTTCGTCTTCGACCTTGGCGGCTTCCGCGGCCATCGCCCAGGTTTGCGGTGAGGTCATGGGATCCACAATTTCTGGCCGAACGTTGAGGACAAAAAGGTGCGCCCCGAAGGCCTTGGCAATATTTTTTGCATAAGGCATGGCCGCTCCGGCGGCTTCTGAGAAATCCGTGGCGAACAGCACGTTCTTCAGTTGAATCTGTGTGCGAGTTGCAGTGGCGTTCATGTGATGTTCCCTCCTGTGAATACATTGTTAACGCCAACACCAAGGTCGGGGCTGTGCCAAGCAGCACCAGCCGGCGTGATGTGGCTCACAATCGGGGAAGGGAAAGCGCGCCGGACCCGGCGACGGCGAAGTGTCCAATAAACATGTTTGACCTACAGCGACCGCAACAGTTTATAAAGCTCGTTGGCGGCGTCGAAGTCGGACTCGAGTTCGCGCGAGTTCAGGCGTTCGCGCAGATCGTCGAGGCGGCGCGCGAAGAGATCCAGTTCAGCGGAGAGAATTTCGCGGTTGGTCAAGATAATGTCGCGCCAAATAGCGTAGGGACTGCCCGCCAAGCGCAGCGAGTCGCGCAGGCCCGGGCCGGACAGCGTTATGGGTAGGCCGTTTTCGTCGAGGCGGTCGTAGAGAAAGCTGGCCAGAGCCACGGCGGCGAGTTGCGGGAGATGGGACACGAGACCGACTGCGTAGTCGTGCTGTTGCGCGCCCAACCACAGTGGGCGCGCCCCGATTTTTTCCAGGAGTTTCACAAAGGCGTTCACGCGCGGGTCGCGGTTCGGTTCGGAAGGATCGGGCGACGTTTCGGCTTCGACGATGGACCTGCCGGACTGCAGCCCGGTACCCACAAGAGATCCCGTTTCGTCCGCGTGCTTGGGCGTTACCTGCGAGGTAATCAGCGCGTAGGTTTGGCGCTGAAACAAATCGGCGTCGGCATGCGCGATGCCGGAGAGTTCGCGGCCGGCCATGGGATGACCCGCAAGAAATAACGGCCCGGCTTCCTGATGAAAAATCTCCATGGCCGATTGCACGATGCGCAGCTTGGTGCTGCAGGCATCGGTAATCAACGCGCGGGGAGCAGCGTGCTTGGCGATTTCGGGAAGCAAGTCCAGCGTGGCGCTAATGGGCAAGGCGATGTAGATCAGATCGGCAGTGCTGACCGCCGGAGCCAGTTCGCCGTGATGCGCGATGTCCACCGCCCCCCGTGTTTTCGCGTCTTGCGCCACTTCGTTGCGGTCCCAGCCGGTGACGTGCAGGTCGGTGGCGTACTTTTTCAACGCCAGCGCGAACGAGCCGCCGACCAATCCGGTGCCCAGAATCGTCACGCGCTGGATGAGATGGGTGTTAGGCATGTCTGCGACGTCAAGCCGCAATATATCTCAGGCGGCCATGGTGCGGCCAATGGCTGGGGCGATGATGCGCAGTTCGCGCATGAGCTGATCGAACTGCGCAGGATCGAGCGATTGTGCGCCGTCGGAGAGCGCGTGGTCTGGATCGTTGTGCACTTCGATGAGCAGGCCGTCGGCACCCGCGGCCACCGCGGCGCGCGCCATGGCCGCTACTTTATCGCGGCGCCCCGTGCCGTGCGACGGATCGGCCATCATCGGCAGGTGCGAGAGCTTTTTGATGACGGGAATCGCGGCGATATCGAACGTGTTGCGGGTGTAGGTTTCAAAGGTACGGATGCCGCGTTCGCATAGCGCCACGTTGAAATTTCCGCCGGCGAGCATGTATTCCGCGCTGAGCAACAGTTCTTCCATGGTGGCGGACATACCGCGTTTCAGCAGCACGGGCTTTCTCGTTTCGCCCAGAGCGCGCAGCAGAAAATAGTTTTGCATGTTGCGCGCACCCACCTGAAACATATCCACGTAGTCGGACATCATGGGAATCTGCGAAAGGTCCATCACTTCGCTGACGGTGAAAAGGCCGTGCTTTTCCGCGGCCTGCTTCATCATCTCCAAACCTTTTTCGCCGAGGCCCTGAAAGGCGTAAGGTGAGGTGCGCGGTTTGAAAGCGCCGCCACGCAAGATCTTTGCGCCAGACTTGGCGATGCTTTGCGCTATGGAATTAATTTGTTCGGGCGACTCGATCGAGCACGGACCGGCGGCGATCACCACGTCGGCTCCGCCGATTTTCACGCCGCGGCCTAAATCAATCACCGTGCCGTCTGGGCGAAATTGCCGGCTGGCTAACTTGAACGGCTGGGTGATGCGCATGACTTCGCGCACGCCGTCGAGCAGCTCGAAATCGCGGTGATCGAAGTCGCGGTGCACGCC
>DATFYV010000309.1:0-6049 GCA_035314845.1 Candidatus Acidiferrum sp. | reverse complement strand
CCGTCGATGGCGTGATTCGCGACGGCGCGAGCGCGCTGGAGGAATCGATGGTTACGGGCGAGTCGCTGCCCGTGGAAAAGGCTGTGGGGGACCACGTAACCGGCGGCACGCTGAACAGCAGCGGCAGCTTTGTGATGCAGGCCGAACGCGTGGGAAGCGAAACGACCCTGGCGCAACTCGTGAAGCTGGTCAGCGAAGCGCAACGCAGCCGGGCGCCGATGCAGCGCCTGGCCGATACTGTAGCGTCGTACTTCGTGTCCGCGGTGATCGCCGCGGCGATTCTTGCCTTTGCAGCGTGGGCGGCTCTCGGTCCCGAGCCGCGCTTCGCGCATGCGTTGGTCGCGGCTGTCGCGGTGTTGATCATTGCGTGCCCCTGCGCGCTGGGCTTGGCCACGCCCATGTCCATCATGGTGGCGGTGGGCCGCGGCGCTGCGGCGGGCGTCCTGGTGCGCAACGCCGAGGCGCTGGAAACACTCGCCAAAGTAGATACGCTGGTCATCGACAAAACCGGAACGCTTACGGAGGGCAAGCCGGAACTCGCCGAACTGCAGCTTTTTGCAGGCGCGCGTGGCCTTACGGAAAACGATCTCTTGGCACTGGTGGCCAGTCTGGAAAGCCACAGCGAACATCCGTTGGCGCGCGCGATTGTGCGTGCCGCACAGCAGAAAAAAATCGCGCTGAGCAGCGTCGAGAATTTCCGCGCGACGGCGGGCGGCGGAGTATCCGGACGCGTGAATGGCCGCGAACTGCTCGCGGGCACGGTGTACTTTCTCGCCGCGAAGGGGATCGCGAACGCGGAATCGCAATCGCTGGAGAAGGGGCCGTTGGCGGACAGTACGGGAATTTCCATCTTCGTGGCCATCGATGGGGCCCCTGCGGCGCGGCTTATCCTGCGGGATCAAGTAAAGCCCTCGACTCCCGCCGCGATCCGCGAACTGCGCGCCCAGGGCCTGCGCATCGTTATGCTCACCGGCGACCGCCGCGAAACTGCCATGGCCGTGGCGCAACAAGTCGGCATCGCCGAAGTCGAAGCCGGCGTGCGCCCGGAACAAAAAGGCGAAGTCATCGCCCGCCTGCGCGGAGAAGGCCGCATCGTGGCTATGGCCGGCGACGGCGTTAACGACGCGCCCGCGCTGGCCGCGGCGCAAGTGGGCATAGCCATGGGTACGGGCGCCGACGTGGCCATCGAAAACGCCGGCATCGTGCTCGTTAAGGGCGACCTCCGTGGCATCCTGCGCGCCCGCCGCCTCAGCCAGGCCACCATCGCCAACATCCGGCAGAATCTGGCGTTCGCTTTTCTCTACAACGCCCTCGGCATTCCCATCGCCGCAGGCGTTTTCTACCCCGTCTTCGGCTGGCTCCTAAGCCCAATGATCGCCAGCGCGGCCATGAGCTTCAGCTCCGTCTCGGTCATTGCGAACGCCCTGCGCCTCCGCAAAGCCTCTTTGTAGTAGCCGCATTCTGTTTACCCTGACGCAGCAAGGGAGACTGGCGCTTTTTTTCGCATCGCTGACCTGCCTCGTGTTCCGCCAGCAAAGATAGATGTCTCTGGAAGCCAGCCGGCAACATCAAACTCGTCAGCTCGACCGGAGCCCCGGGCGGCGGTAGAGTCGCCCCCGTCAGCCCGGGCTTGTCCGTCGCCACCGGGGACGCAAGGTGACAAGGCTTGGTTTGCCACCAGAGCAGTGCGCTGGAGGCAGAACTCTTTGCAGAATTTCAGCGCAATGGCCCTGCTTCTGGTAAAGTACCTCCGCTGACGCCCGCGGGCGTCGTCCCCCCATAAGGAGCACCCGGTTGAAGATCGTCGAGCGGACCATTGGAGAAGCCATCATCATCGATATTAGCGGCGACATCGACCTATCCTCGTCGCCGGACTTGCGCAAAGTGCTCCTGCGGGAACTAAGGGAAAAGCGCACTCCGCGCGTGATTGTGAACCTCATCGCGGTGCGCTACATCGACAGCTCCGGCGTGGCCTCCCTGGTGGAAGGCCTAAAGGCCTCGCGCGACACCGGCATGCGCTTCGCGCTCGTAGGCCTCAGCAAGGGCGCGCGGGAAGTGCTGCAGCTTTCGCGGCTGATCAAAATTTTCGAAATCCACGACAACGAGGAGCAAGCTTTGGCGTAGACTGTGGCCCGGCCATTCCTACGTCAGCCTGCATAAACCTTTGGAATTCACCGTCCAAGTCGGTCGCGGTGTTATTGATATGTTGGCGTATCTCGGCGCGCTGGTGCGTTTGAGCTTCCAGGCCGCGGGTTACGCCTTCGTCGCGCCATTCCGCGGGCGCCCGCTGCGCCTGGATCGCGCCTTTGCGCAAGCCATGGAAGTGGGCGTGCGCGCGCTACCGGTTCTCAGCCTCATCACTTTTTTCATCGGCTTGATTCTGGCCATGCAGGGCGCTTACGAACTGCGCAAGTTCGGCGCCATCCATTTTGTGGCCGATGCCGTGGCCATTTCCATGACCCGTGAACTCGGCCCGCTCATCACCGCCATCGTGGTGATTGGGCGCTCGGGTTCCGCGTTCGCCGCGGAACTCGGCACCATGAAGGTCAACGAAGAGATCGACGCCCTGGAAACCATGGCCATCAGCCCGGTGCAATTCCTGGTGACGCCAAAATTTCTGGCCATGATTCTGATGCTGCCGTGCCTGACCATCTGGGCCAACTTCATGGGCGTGCTGGGTGGCTCGCTGTTTGGCGTGTGGAAAGCGGACTTCGCGTGGGTCGGCTACATGCATGCGACCCTGGATGCGCTCTTTTTGCGCGACATCGTTACCGGCCTGATCAAAAGCGTGATGTTCGGCATTACCATCACGGCGGTGGGCTGCAGCGAGGGCTTGGCCACTGGCACCGGCGCGGAATCAGTTGGAAAATCCACTACCTCCGCGGTGGTGGTGTCAATTTTTCTGGTGGTTATCGTGGACCTGGTATTCACCACCATTTTCTTTTTTGTGGGCGGCTAACCGGGCGGCGAATCCAATTGCGATGCGAGTGATATGACGGTGGCAACCGACAACTCCGAATCCGGCCCGATGATCTCCCTGCGGGATCTGCGCGTCCGCTATGGCGAACGCGAAATCCTGCACGGCATCAACATGGAGGTCCGGCGCGGCGAGACGCTGGTGATTCTAGGGGGTTCCGGCTCCGGCAAGAGTACGCTGCTGCGCACGCTGGTGGGCCTGGAAAAGCCTAGCTCCGGAGAGATATGGCTGAAGGGCAAAAATATCGCCGCGATTTCCGATGAGGAGATGGACGAAATCCGCAGAAAAATGGGGATGTCCTTCCAGAGCGGGGCGCTGTTCGGCTCCATGACCGTGGGGGAAAACGTGGGCTTGCCGCTGCGCGAGCATACCAAGCTGGAAAATTCCACCATCGAAATCATGACCCGTCTGAAACTCGAACAAGTGGGCTTGGCCGGCTTCGAGGACTACTTCCCCTCGGAATTGAGCGGGGGCATGAAAAAACGCGCGGCCGTGGCGCGGGCTCTCTCGATGGATCCGGAAATTCTTTTTTTTGACGAGCCGTCCGCAGGCCTCGATCCCATCATCGCCGCGGGCATCGACCAGCTGATCTTGGAATTGAAGCAGGCCTTCCACATGACCATCATCGTGGTGACTCACGAACTGGCCAGCGCTTTTCTGATCGCCGATCAGATGGTATACATCGACAAGGGTTACATCATCGCGCAGGGCACGCCGGCGGAAATGAAAGCCAACCCGTTGCCGCGCGTGCGGCAATTTTTCGATCGCGTTGCGGAACCGGAAGTCGAGCAGGAGCTGGACTATTTGCAGATGCTCACCGCGGAGCATCATCACGTGAAACGCTAAGGGCGCGACGCTGGATGCAAGGCTGCACAACGCGATAGGAATGCGGCGCAAGCCGAAAGGCCAGAGAGGGAAGTATGGAAGCTAAAAAGGAACAAGCGTTCGTGGGACTTTTCGTCATCGTGGCCACCGCCATTCTGGTGGCCACGGTGGTGGCGCTCAGCGGCGCGTTCGCCACCTCCGTCACGCGCTATAAGACCTACCTTCCTTTTGCCGGCGGGCTGGAGCCAGGTGCTGGCGTGCGCTATGCCGGCGGACCAAAGGTCGGACGCATCGAGCAAATTCGCATCTCTCCGCAAGATCCTACGCTAATGGAAATGACTTTCAGCGTGGCGCCCGATGTTCCGGTCAAGACCAATACCCATGTGCGCATCGCCAGCCTCAGCGCACTCGGCGACAATCACCTGGAACTTGTTCCCAATCCGCAATCCGCGCCCCGCGCCCCCTCCGGCGCGACCCTGACCGCGGATCCCTACACCGACATTGCCTCGCTGACCAACAGCCTCAACGAACTGGCTCCGCAAGCCAAGAAGCTGCTCTCCACCGTGAACGAGCGCGCCGCGGAACTCAAGGAAACCATTGCCCGCGTCAACGACCTGTTGAATGACACCAACCGCTCCAATCTGTCTGCCACCATCGCCAACACTCGCGGCATGCTCGAAGAAGACCGCCCCAAGCTCAAGTCAGCGTTGACCCACGTGGATAATCTCACCGCCAAGATGGAACCGCTCATCGACGACTTCAAGAAAACCGCCGCGAAAGCCGACAAGGCCCTCGATCAACTCAACGGCCTGCTCGCCGAAGATCGCCCGGACATCCATAAAGCCATCTTGCAACTGCGCCAGACGCTCAGTTCCGCCAATGAACTCGTTGGCCGCCTCAATAACACGCTCGATGCCAACTCCGAAAATATCGATCAGCTGCTCGAAAACATGCGCGACGTAACCGAGAACCTCCGCGAATTTACCGACAACATCAAGGCCCGGCCGTACTCGCTGATTCGCATCACCAATCCGCGGGATCATAAACCGGGGAGTCCGCAATGATGTGGGTGCGACCAGAAAGCGGCAAACACAAGAGCGTGGGAGAAACGCACATGCAGGCTAGTTCGAGCAGCTCGCCATCCGATTTGCGCGCACCGTCCGGCAGCGCCCAGCGCCGCGTGCGCTATCTGCGGAACGCCACGTGCGCGGCCACCCTGCTGCTCGTAGCCGTGAGTGTCTCCAGTTGCGGCTCGGCGCGGCCCATTCGCTACTACCAGCTCAACGTGCCGGAGGTCACGCCGCCGCCCACCACCGAGCCCTTGCCCGTCACCATTGTGCTCGGGAATCTCAGCACCTCGCATCTCTATCGCGAGGACCGCATCGTCTTCGGCGAGCCGGGCGAGGCTATGGGCACGTACGAGTACCAGCGCTGGGCTGAACCGCCTACGGAGATGATTCAAGCGATCTTGCTGCGGAGTCTGCGTAATACCCGGCGCTTCCGCGAGGTCTATTCGCGCAAAAGCGCGGTGCACGGGGATTACATTCTCCACGGACAATTGTATGACTTTAAGGAAGTGTCCCTGCCCAACCTGGTGGCCCGCGTGTCCTTTGAGCTGGAACTGCGCGACACAAAAAAAAGCGTCACCGTGTGGAATATGTCTTATCGCCAGGATGAGCCCGTCGCCGAGAAAGATCCTGCCGCGGTAGTCGCCGCTCTGGACAAAAACCTCCACCGCGGACTGGACCAAGCAGTTTCCGGCATCGAGCAATATTTCGCCGCACATCCTCCCGAGCCGTCCGCCGCTGCCCAAGAATAGCGCCCGGTGCGGTCGGTTGCTCCTGTTCAACATTGCTCGCCGCGGCGCGAGTCTCCCCACAAAATAAAGCGGCGCCCGGAAGCACCTTCCGGGCGCCGCTTCGAAACTTTCCAACCCAGCTAGGCGTTACGCCAGCTTACGGCCTGGTTGGCGGAGGAGCCGTGGCGGTCGTGGACGCCGGCTTGACTGGTGCCGGTTTTGCTGCCGCCGGCGTTGCTGTTCCCGCGCCGCCCGCGCCCATGCCCTCCGAGCGCGCTTCCGGCTTCGCTTCAGCCTTCGGCTGAATCGAGACGAGTTCTACCTCAAAGATAAGCGTGGAGTTTGGCCCAATATCCGGCCCTGCGCTGCGCGCGCCATACGCCAGATCCGCGGGCACGAAGAGCTGCCACTTGGAGCCCACCGGCATCAGTTGCAGAGCTTCCGTCCAG